>CABRZA010000075.1 GCA_902475285.1 uncultured Porphyromonadaceae bacterium | reverse complement strand
TCCGGCCGCTCATCCGCCGGCATCTTTCCACTTGTTCTTCGGTCGTTATGGTGTCCCATAACTCCCTCATCGCAAGTGAAAATCTGCTCGACGGCTGACCGCCCTATCGGTAACATTTATTATTAAACAAGCTCTTAATATGGAATTCAGCGATAAACAACTCGCCGCCGCCCTCAAGGCCGGCCATGCCATGGTTGAAGCCGACGGCGTGATAGACCCCAACGAAATAGAAATTCTCTTCGGCGGCCTCGTCGACAAGATAAGTTCCGACCGCGAGGAACTCTCGCGCATGGCCGACGCCATGGACTCCGTGGAGATGATAGCCCTATTGAGCGGCCTTGACGAACGGCAGAAGATGTATATAGCCGGCTATCTGGCCTCGATAATGATTTCCGACAGCGATATCAACGAGATGGAGATGCGCCTGTGGCGACTTATATCCAATCTTTGTGACTTCCCGCGTGTGTCGGTGCGCGAGGCTGTCGACTTCTGGTCGAAAGAGTGATTCACCACTCTTAACAATTTATAATTACATTTATGGCCTTTTATTCGGCTGTATTTACTAATTTTGCCGCCATATGAAGGTTAAGATTACCCTCGACCGCGGCAACACCGCCATCAAAGGTGCCATATGGGATGCCGACGGACAGCTTACGGCCACCATGAAGGGCGACGAGAGTCTTCCCGCCGGCGACCTTGTGAAGCGTCTGCTCGACAGCGCCGACGACATCGAAGCCGACGCCATAGCATGGTGTACGGTCGTTGCATCGGAGCATGCCGACGACGAGGCCTCGCTCGAAGGTCTCGCACCGCGTATCGTGGAGCTCAAGGCGTCGATACCCCTGCCCATAGCCATCGCCTACCGCACGCCGGCCACGTTGGGGTCCGACCGTCTGGCGGCGGCTCTCGGCGCCATAGAGCTTGCCGGCGACAACCGTCCGCTGTTGGTGAGCGATTTGGGCACTGCCGTGACCTATGACTATGTCGACGGCCGATGCTACTGCGGCGGAAACATAGCCCCCGGCATCGACCTTCGCCTGAGGGCTCTGGCAGCATTTACCGACGCCCTCCCGGCGGTATCGGTTTCGGGCGGAGACATACCCCTGTGGGGCCGTACCACTGCCGAAGCCATGCGCAGCGGGGCCGTGAGGGGCATTGCCGCCGAACTGGCATATTATCACGCCGCTGCCGGCGACGACGCCCTTGCCGTTCTTACCGGAGGCTCTGCCGAAATGCTTGTGGCAGAGAACATCCTAACGTTCGATTTCATCTATGACCCTTTCCTGGTGCATCGTGGCCTGTACAGCATAGTCAAATGAAGCAGCACCGCCGGAATTCGTCACATTAACATATAAAAGATAATGAAAATAAGCAGGTTCGCTACACTTCTACTTCTTGCTCTGACAGCCGTTGCCGCTGCTGCGCAGAACGGCACCATGACACCCTATTCGGCCTACGGCCTGGGCGTACTCCGCGACGGTGCCACTTCCACCCAGCGCTCGATGGGCGGTGTGGGCTACGCCATGGTGTCGGGGCGTCAGATCAACTCAATGAACCCAGCCTCATATGCTGCCATCGACAGCCTCACATTCCTCTTCAACCTCGGCGTCGACATGAGCAACATGTGGCAGAAGGAGACCTACGGCGACGGCACCAAGGGCTCGAACAAGCAGTTCGGCGGCGGCCTCGACTATGCCACTATCCAGGTTCCCCTCGGGCGCTATATGGGTGCGTCGGTGGGCCTCGTGCCTTATTCGACAGTGGGCTATGCCTTCGGCAACACCATAGAGAACGGCATTGACTCGCGTCAGGGCTCGGGCAGCATCAATGAGTTCTATCTCGGTGTCGCCGGCCGCCCGTTCCGCGGTTTTACCGTGGGCGCCAACATCAGCTACCTCTTCGGTACGATCCTCAACGAAACCTACGCCCAGATTTCCGGCTCTACGAGCGCCCTCTTCCAGAAGCAGCTTGTGGTGCGCGACTATCATCTCACCTTCGGCGTGCAGTACAGCCTCCGCACGCGCGGCAGCGACATGATGACCCTCGGCCTGGTATACAGTCCGGCCAAGACACTTCTCGGACGTGCGCGTCAGGTTTACTACGACACCGATCAGGACTCGAAGCCGCAGTTCTCCGACGACCACACCCTCAAAGGCAACTACTCGCTGCCCGAAACGTGGGGCGCCGGCATAAGCTATACTTTCGACCGTTCGTTTACGGCCGAGTTCGACTACACTTACCAGCCGTGGTCGAAAGCCAAGTTCCGTGGCTACGAAGGCGAGGTGTCGCTCCAGCAGTACGCCGACCGCTCTAAGTACGCCCTGGGCTTCCAGTGGGTTCCCGACTTCCGTGGCAGCTACTTCCGCCGCGCCGCATACCGTCTGGGTACATATTTCAACGACGACTATCTCAAAATTCGCGGCAACCGACTGCGCGAGTACGGTGTAAGCGCCGGTATAGGCTTCCCCGTGCCGCAGTTCAAGACCACCGTCAACCTTGGTGTAGAGTGGAAGCACCGTCAGGCTCACCCCGACCCTATGATTAAGGAGAACTACGTCACCGTGACCATAGGCGTCAATTTCAACGAAATGTGGTTCCGTCAGAGCAAGATATACTAAGCCGACGGCGCACCATGTGTTTCCTGCCGGCCTCGGCGCTCACGCTGTGGCTGGCTGCTGTGCTTGTGTCGGGTTGCGGAACCGAAGAAAAACGCTACGTGCCCAATGCCGGCGACGGCGAGACCACGCCAACAATGGCCACCACCGATGTGTCGACCCTCGTAAGCGACTCCGGCTACACCCGTTATCACATCGAGACACCTCTATGGCAGATGTTCGAAGACGCCGAGAACCCCTTCTGGCGTTTCCCCGACGGTCTGGCCATGGAGCAGTACGACCTTGAGCTCAATCCCGTGGCATCGGTGGTGTGCGACTCCGCAATCTATTTCTCCCGCGCCCGCCTATGGCGCCTCGACGGAAATGTGGTGATGGTCAATACCGATGCCGATTCGTTTCTCACCCAGCAATTGTTCTGGGACCAGAACCAGCGAAAGATTTATTCCGACTCCTTCATCCATATAGTGCGTTCCGACAGGATAATAGAAGGCTACGGTTTCGAGTCGGAGCAGAACATGCGCTCTTATCTGGTGAAAAGACCCACGGCCATCCTCCCCGTCGACCGCGAGACCCTTCGCCGCGACAGCACCCGTCGCGATACCTCCCGCTCCGACACAGTGCGTTCCCCACGCCCTTCCGAACGTGCAAAAACCGTGCCAAAATCTGCACCTCCTGCCAACGACAAATCGTCCGAAACCGAATCTCCTTTTGAATCAGTAAATTCCGTCAGGCGAACTCTGCCGACAAAAATATAACAACCATGTCAGCTTCCGACCCTTCCGTCTGGATAACAATAACCCTCGTCTCACTCATACTTTCGGCCCTCTTCTCGGGAGTCGAGATGGCTTTCGTCACCTCCGACCGCGTGCGCGTGGAGCTCGACGTTAACCGCGGAGGCTTCATCGGCCGCATAATCAACCGCTTCTATTCCAACTCAGAGCTCTTTATATCCACCCTACTGGTAGGCAACAACATAGTCCTCGTAATCTACGGTATGGGAGCGGCTGCTCTCATCGAGCCTCTGTTGGCACGCCTGTGGCCCAACGAAGTCTTTATCCTCGCCGGGCAGACGTTCGTGTCGACTCTCGTAATCCTTCTCACGGGCGAATTTCTCCCCAAGACAGTCTTCGGCATCAATCCCAACAACTCCTTCAAGATTATGGCATTGCCGATGTATGTGTTCTATATTGTGCTCTATCCGGTGTCGTCCTTCACCTCGTGGCTGTCGAAGATGCTCATGCGCCTCGTCGGAGTGAAGGGAGGAGCCAAGAAGCTGCACCTGATTTCGGTGGGCGAACTCGGCGATTATATCGAGGAGACCATAGATGACATGGAAGAGAACGAGCAGACCGTCGACAATGAAGTGAAAATTTTCCGCAATGCCCTCGACTTCTCCTCGACCCATGTACGCGACTGCATGATACCCCGCAACGAAATCGTGGCCGTCAACATCGATACCGGCACGCGCGAGCAGCTCGTGGAACTCTTCACATCCACCGGCCGCTCGAAGGTGATTGTCTATCGCGACGACATCGACACCGTGCTGGGTTATATACATGTAAGCGAGCTCTTCGACCCCTCCGTCGACTGGAAAGAGCGCGTCAAGCCAGTGCTCTATACCCCCGAGAATCTCATGGCCAATACCATGATGCGGCGTCTGCTTCAGCAGAAGCGCTCGATAGCCATAGTAGTCGACGAGTTCGGCGGCACGGCAGGTATGCTTACCCTCGAAGACCTCATGGAGGAGATTTGCGGCAACATAGAGGATGAGCACGACAACTCGCGCCTTACAGCCCGCAGGGTAGAGGAGGGCATTTACGAATTCTCGGGTCGCTGCGAGATCGCCGACATCAACGAGCGCTTCGGCCTCGAGCTCCCCGAGGACGACAGCTACCAGACCATAGCCGGCTACATCCTCCACACCACAGGCTCCATCCCCCGCGAGGGCGAGACGGTGACGGTGGGCAGCTACCGCTTCGACATCCTCAAAAAATCGGCCAACCGCCTGGAGCTCATCCGCCTCAGCACCATCCCCACTCCCGAGGAGTAGCATAAATTGCGTCAGAAGCTGCGGGGGAGTATGATGCGCTCGCCCAGGACTTTGCCGTATTCTTTCTGGGCGTTGAGCCACTGCGTAAGCTCCGACATGGTTTCGGAGAGTGCCTCGGTATCATCGGGGGGCAGTGTGGCGAGGCGCTGCGTTAGCTCGCGCACCTTGGCGCCCACGATGGCGCTGCGCAGTTCGTTGACGGCTCGCGGCACGAGCACGGGTAGCTGCTCTTCTTCGGTTTCTATATTCCCTTGTTTGGCAAAGATTTTCGAGAGTTCGTAGCGGTCGAGTATGAGGTCGCCGGCAGTGCGTCGCACAGTGTCGTCGTCGTGGTTCACCAGACGGCTGCGTGCGTAGTCGGTGTCGAAGTCGTTGATTGCTTTCGTTACATGGGTTCTTGCTTCCTCTGCGGCGATGGCTTCGGACTTCTGCATGTCGTCGATAGTGCCTCCGCGGCGTCGGAATTCCTCGCGGTGACGTTCTACTATGGCCTGTGCTTCGGCCTGAAGTTCGGCCAGACGCTGCCTGTGTGCCTCGGGCCACGGGCCACGGCGCAAGTCCCTCACCACCTGGGCAACGGCAGCATACTGCGGGCAGGTGAACGAGAGGCCGTCGAGAGCCATCTCGTTGTCGATGATGTCGATTACCGTACCTTCCGAAGTGTTGCCGTCGGCCTCGGCCATGTCGGCGATGTCCATCAGGCCGTAGCGCACAATATAGCGCGCGAGGTTCTCTTCGTAAGGGCGCAGACGGTTGGCGTCCAGCGCCAGAAGAGGTACGGCCAGGGCAGGGGCTTGGGAGCTCTCGGAGTGCTCTGAGTCCTCAGAGCTCTCCGACGGTTCCTGCTGGAGAGTCTGCCTCGCATGCTCGCGGGCGGCAGCTTTCGATGCTTCTTCGTATCGCTTGGTTATGAAAATGTTGAGCTGCTTGATAAGCACCTCTTCGGCCACTTGCAGCAGGCGCGAGCACTGCGATATGTACTCCTGCCGTTTCACGGGTTCGTCGACATATGCAATTGTGTCGAGCACCTCGTTGATTACCTTGGCACGGCCTATGGGGTCGTTGGGCGAAACTCCCGCCATGTACTTCGATACCATGAACGAGATGATGTCTACCTCGTTCTCCGCCAAATACTTCTCCACTTCGCTCGCCGAGTGGCTCTGTGCGAAGCTGTCGGGGTCGTCGCCGGGCGGAAGTGCCAGCACGCGCACGTCCATCTTCTCGGCGAGAAGAATCTTGATGCCTCGCATGGAGGCCTTTATGCCGGCGGCGTCGGCATCGTAGATGAGGGTTACGTTGTTGGTGAAGCGGTGTATCACGCGTGCCTGCTCCACGGTGAGCGACGTGCCCGACGATGCCACCACATTCTCCACGCCGGCCTGATGCATCGATATCACGTCGAGGTAGCCCTCCACCATAATGCACTTGTCGCGGCGCCCGATGGCACTGCGCGCCTGGAAGAGGCCGTAGAGCTCGAGTTTCTTATGGTAGATGTCGCTCTCTGGCGAGTTGACGTATTTTGCTATGTTTTTGTCGGAGCGCATGGTGCGTGCGCCGAAGCCCACCACGCGTCCCGAGAGGGTGTGTATGGGGAAAATCACGCGCCCGCGGTAGCGGTCGTAGAGGGCGCCGTCGCGCTCGGAACGCACTTCGAGACCCGTGTCGACAAGAATTTCGTCGGAGAAGCCTGCCTGCCTGGCGGCTTCGAGCAGCTCGTTGCCCCGGTCGATGGCGTAGCCGAGATGGAAACGCTGCACCATGGCCGGCGATATGCCTCGGTGGCGGATGTAGGCCATGGCTATGTCGCGGCCGTCGGGGGTGTCGGCGAGGTTTTCCTCGAAATGCTTCAAAGCGAAAGCATTGGCGGCGTAGAGGGCCTCGCGGCGGCTCTGGGCCTGACGCTCGGCGTCGGTCTGCTCGCGCTCTCGGATTTCGATGTTGTATTTCCGTGCAAGATAGCGCAGTGCCTCCTGGTACGACATCTGCTCGTGCTCCATTATGAAGTTCACCGGCGAGCCGCCCTTGCCGCAGCTGAAGCACTTGCATATGTTGCGGGCCTTGTTGACCGAAAACGACGGCGTGCGCTCGTTGTGGAACGGGCACAGCCCCTTGTAGTTGGCGCCCGAGCGGCGCAACTTCACAAAGTCGCTCACCACCTCGACGATGTCGGCGGCGTCGAGGATGCGTTGTACGGTTTCTTCGTCTATCCTTGGCATAGCATTTGCAAAGTTACGACTTTTTTCCCTATGCCGGCCGTCATGATCGGGATTTTTATCGATTGCCCCGGCCGTATATGAATTTTTTTATAAGACATACACTTGCCGCTTCTTAGATTTTGTACATTCGAAAATATGTCGTACTTTTGCAGGGCAAAGCCATAAGGCTTGTCGACGACTTATATGAAAAAGACCTTTATTCTTGCATTGATGGCGCTTGTGGGTGCGATGTGCGTCGCTCCCGGTGCTTCGGCTCAGAGCAACCGCGCCGTTCAGGTTGCCGGCGTGGCTTTCTATAACTTCGAGAACCTCTTCGATACCATCCCCAACAATCCCGAGAACCGCGACGAGGAGTTCACTCCCCGAGGCTCGCGCCAATGGGACGGCCGCAAATATTGGGAGAAGGTTCACAACCTTGCCTACGCCATTTCCAACTTCAAGACCAAGACAACGCCCTACGGCCCTGCCATTATCGGCGTATCCGAAATCGAGAACCGCTCGGTAATGGAAGATGTGGCCGCACAGCCCGAGCTCAAGGACTTCAACCTCAAGATAGTTCACCACGACTCGCCCGACGCACGCGGTGTGGATGTCGGGATGTACTATAACCCCCGCTATTTCAAGCTCGAAAATGTAACCAATCATCGCCTTTCGGCCGTGCCTTTCCGTACCCGCGACCAAATGTGTGTCGTTGGCCGGTTGCTCGGCCAGCGTGTGGCTGTAATCATCAACCACTGGCCCTCCCGCATTGGCGGTCAGGAGAAGTCCGAGCCCAACCGCGTGGCTGCGGCCGAGCTCTGCAAGTCGATAGCCGATTCGCTCTGGCGCATCGACCCCAATATTGGCGTCATAATAATGGGCGACCTTAACGACGACCCGCAGAACAAGTCGTGCGCCAAGATTATCGGTGCACAGAAGAAACCCGACGGCGTCGCAGCCCACGGGTTCTTCAACCCCTGGTGGGAAATATTCGACAAAGGTACGGGTACATTGGCCTACAAGGGTGCATGGAACCTCTTCGACCAAATTATCATCAGCGGCAATCTCGTCGACGCCCCAGAAGGCCATTGGCAGTTCTATGAGGCCAAGGTGCTCAATTTCGACTTCCTCCGAGCCACCGAGGGTGCGCTTAAAGGCTATCCCAAACGCACCTACACCGCCGGCAGCTATATCGGCGGCTACTCCGACCACTATCCCACCGAGATATTCCTGCGCCGCTACGTCGAGCGCAAGAAATGACGCTTGGCCCGGCGTTCCCCCCAATATGGTGCGCCGGCTAAGCCCCTATACACAATTAAGTAAGAATCATCATCCCAATTTTATCAATAAGCTTATGAAAAAAGTTTTACTCACTCTTGCCGCTGGTCTTATGGCCTTCGGCGCTTCGGCTGCTGTCGAACTCAACGTCGACGACGCAACCAACATCCAAGGCACTCATGTCGATGAGGTCATGAAAGAAGACGGCTCCGGCGTAAAGGCCGCCGAGCACTACCAGCCCCTCCAGTCGTTCGAGCTGGGCGGCTACACATTCACCTTCACCACCACAAGCGAGAACGAAGGCCAGCAGCCCGCCTACTACTTCGCCACCTCCACTTCCACCAACAAGCAGAAGACTGTCCGCATCTACAACGGCACCACGATGACAATCACCGCTCCTGCCGGCGTAACCATGAGCGGCATAGCCTTCACCGGCAGCAACCTCGGTAAGAACCCGCAGTTCACCGTCAGCACCGGCACTATCACCACCGAGAACAACGCCGTTTGGAAAGGCTCGGCCAACAGCTTCACACTTACCACCAACGCTACATGGCGCTTCTCCAAGCTCACCATCACCACCGGTGAGGGCGGCGACGACCCCGTCACTCCTGTTGACGGCGTAATTTTCGACGAGAATCTTCTCTCGCAGGAAAGCTACGACAAGTTCACCGTCGACAATGTACTCCTCCCCGAGGCTGCTTCTTACATCTGGACGTTCGACACCCGCTACGGCGCCAAGGCTTCGGCCTATATCCAGGGCACAAGCTACGCTTCCGAGTCGTGGTTCATCTCGCCCGTTGTCGACCTCACCGGCTACACCGAGGTTGTTCTCGCCTTCGAGCACGCTTGCAACAAGTTCCCCGATGTAGATTTCATGAAGGCCAACTGCCTCCTCATGGTTCGTGAAGAAGGTGGCGAATGGGCAAATGTTGCCATCCCCGAATACAGCACCAACGATACCTGGAACTTCGTTGCTTCCGGCGACATCGCTCTTGCCGCCTACGAAGGCAAGAAGATGCAGTTCGCCTACAAGTATGTCAGCGAAGACGGCAAGTCGGGCACATGGGAAGTTAAGAATGTGAAGATTACCGGCAAGAAGGGCGCCGGCGTAGCCGACATCGAGGCTGCCGAAGTTGCTCCCGTTGAGTACTTCAATCTCCAGGGCGTACGCGTGGCCAACCCCGAAAACGGTCTTTACATCCGTCGTCAGGGCAACAAGGTTACCAAAGTCCTTGTAAAATAACAGCCTGATAAAGCGAGACATATGCGGCCTTTCCCCAGGGGAAAGGCCGTTTTTGCGTTTTGTCGCACTCTCTTTTGGCTGTTATTTTCGGAAATTTGGCAGTTTTTAATTTTTTTTGTAATTTTGCGGCGTGAAAGGCATCCTTGCACCGGTTGCATGGCTGCTATCTTTCTTAGGTACAATTTATTACAGTCGCATTATGTCAATTCCTACAACTGCCGCCATTACGGCCCGCAAGGCAGTGCGGCAAGCCGTAGACTTCCACCCCAAACTTATCGCCGCGTTGCGCAACTACAACGCCGAGCGTTTTAAGGCCGACATCGTGGCCGGCATCGTCGTGGGCATCGTGGCCCTCCCTCTTGCCATTGCCTTCGGTATAGCTTCTGGCGTGAGCCCAACAATAGGTCTTATCACGGCCATCATCGGCGGTTTCTGTGTGTCGGCCTTCGGCGGCAATACCGTGCAGATTGGCGGCCCTACGGGCGCCTTCATCGTGATAGTCTACAATATCATCGCGCAGTTCGGCCTTCACGGCCTTGCGGTAGCAACCCTCATGGCTGGCGTGATACTCATTCTGCTAGGCCTCTTCCGCCTCGGTACAATAATCAAGTTCATACCCTATCCCATTGTGGTGGGCTTTACGGCCGGTATCGCCCTGACGATATTCTCCACTCAGGTCAACGACTTTCTCGGCCTGGGCCTGCGCGACATCCCCGGCCAGTTCATACCTAAGTGGGGAATGTATTTCAGCTCTTTCGACCGCGTATCGCTCCCCGCTCTTGTTACCGCTGTGGTGTCGTTGGCGATAATTGTCGTGACACCCAAAATCAGCAAACGACTTCCCGGTGCCCTCATTTCCATCATTCTCGTCACCTTCGGCACTTGGCTGGCGTCGCGCTTTGTTCCCGGATTCGACGTCGAGACTATCGGAGACCGCTTCGGCAACATGAGCACCGACATTCCCACTCCCCACGGCTTCGAGCTTAACATGGCCACAATCAACATGCTCCTCCCCTCGGCCTTCACCATCGCCGTCCTCGGCGCCATAGAGTCGCTCCTTTCGGCCACCGTGGCCGACGGTGTCACCGGTTCGCGCACCAACAGCAACACCGAGCTCATAGGCCAGGGCATAGCCAATGTGGCCGTTCCATTCTTTGGCGGCATACCCGTCACCGGCGCCATTGCACGCACCATGACCAATATCACCAACGGCGGACGCACACCTGTGGCAGGCATAGTGCACGCTCTCGTCCTCCTGGTTATATTCCTCTTCGCCATGCCTCTCATCAATCTCGTGCCCATGGCAACACTCGCCGCAGTGCTTATGGTGGTGGCCTATAACATGAGCGGCTGGCGTACGGTGGTGGCTATCTTCCGCTCCCCCAAGAGCGACATTTCGGTTCTCGTGGTCACCTTTATCCTCACCGTGGTCTTTGACCTCACCATAGCCATCGAGATCGGCCTGCTCCTCGCCGTGGTGCTCTTCATGCGCCGCGTTATGGAGAACACCGAAATCAAGGTCTACTCCGAGCAGCTCGACGTGGCCGAAGGCACCGACCTCAGCAAGCATGAAGTGCTCGACGTGGCTCCCGGCGTGAGTGTCTATGAAATCGACGGCCCCTTCTTCTTCGGCATTGCCACGCGTTTCGACGAACTGATGCGTTCTGCCCTGGCCGACAAGCCCGTGGTGCGTATCATACGCATGCGCAAGGTATCGTTTATCGACGCCACCGGCCTCCACAATCTCGAGATTCTCATTCGTTCCAGTCAGAACGAGGGCATACATGTCGTGCTCTCCGGCGTCAAACCCAAGGTGCGTGCAAGCCTTGAACACGCCGGCATCGACCGCCTTATAGGCGCCGACCATATATGCGACCACATTACCAAGGCCGTCCGCATGGCCAACCTCATCTCAGCCGATGCCCGGCAGGCCGCTGCAAATGCATAATAGCCGTTCAATCAGCTGATAACGGTTATACTTGATTTATTAGGTACCGCCGCGAAAGATAAAAAATGTTTCGCGGCGGTATTTTTCCGCAAAAATCGGCCTTACTTTCGCGGTTTTTAACTAATTTTGCATATTAATACAATCCAATAGCGTATGCA
>CABRZA010000074.1 GCA_902475285.1 uncultured Porphyromonadaceae bacterium | reverse complement strand
GCCTTCGTCAGCGTAAGCGCGGTTTGAATTGCAAAGATAAGGATATTTTTACCAATTTTGCAAGCATTCGCCAAGACAATTGTGTTGTTTTCGACTATAAAATACTTAGCACCATATATTTACGCCGAAATCATATTTTGCCGTAGGGGATTTCTGGTTCGGCGGCGGTGGAGAGGGGTTGGAAGGTGGGGATGGTATTGGCGAGGGTGGAAGCGAGGGACTGGAGGGTGGCTTCGCGCTGCGCGACGGTGCGGAGGGTGCATTCCCGTATCACTATCACATGCCAGCCGAGGGCGCGGAGGGCGGAGGCGGTGCGGGCGTCGCGGGCGCGGTTGGCGTCGATTTTATAGCGCCAGAAGTCGGGGTTTGTTTTGGGGAGGCGGTAGTACTTGCAGTTGTCGTGGCCGTGCCAGAAGCAGCCGTTGATAAAGATTACCGTGCGCAGGCGGCGGAGCACTATGTCGGGGCTTCCGGGGAGTTTCTTGTTGTGGAGGCCGTAGCGGTAGCCGAGGGCATGGAGGTAGCGTCGCACGAGCATCTCGGGCTTGGTGTCGTTGCTCTTGATTGCGGCCATGCAGCGGTGGCGCTGCTCCGGGGTCATTGTGTCTGCCATGTGGATATATGCAAAACACGCCCGCGTGTGGGCGGGCGTTAGTAGGGACTATTTTATTGTCAGTGGATGTTGGGGTTGAGGGTGTGCCAGTCGGAGATGGGGGGGAGGACGCCCATGGCGATTACTTCGTCGCGGAGGGTGCAGAGGTGGTGGTAGCTCTGGTCGAGTTCTTTCTGCTCGAGTTCGGTGCCTTTGACGTCGGTCTGGTGGGCGCCGTTGGCGTCGAGGGTTGTCTCCATGGCCATCATGATGTGGTTGTACTTGCCGTTGTCGACGTATGTGCCTACGGGCCAGCGGAAGGGCTGTCCGCCCATGGCAGCGGCGATCATTTCAATTGAGAGGTATGCGGGGCTCTGGAAGGAGGAACGTCCGCGGAGGTCGATGATGTGCTTGCCGCCCTGGATGACGCGCTGCTTCATTTCTTCCCATTCCTGTTCGGGGAGTGCCTTGGTGCCTATGATTTGGCTGAGGGGCTGGCCTGCGACGGTTGTGGTGGAGGCGTAGACTGCCATCTGTTCGCCGTGGCCGCCGTAGGTGCGGCTGTTGACTACTTCGTCGGCGGGGATGTGGAAGTACTTGGCGAGCTCGTGCTGGAGGCGTGTGCTGTCGAGAGCTGCGAGGGTTGTGACCTGCGAGGGTTTGAGGCCGGAGTAGAGGAGGGTGATGAGGCCTGTGATGTCGGCGGGGTTGAAGATTACGACGACGTGCTTAACGTCGGGGCAGTACTTGCGGATGTCCTTGCCGAGCTGTTCGGCGATGAGTGCGTTGCCTTTGAGGAGGTCTTCGCGTGTCATGCCTGCCTTACGGGCAGCGCCGCCTGAGGATACGATGTATTTGGCATCCTTGAATGCTTCGGCGATGTCGGAGGTATAAGTGAGGTTTACGCCGGGGAAGGAGCAGTGGTAGAGCTCTTCGGCGACGCCTTCGAGTGCGGGAGCGTAGGGGTCGTAGAGGCAGATGTTTGGTGTGAGGTGCATCATCATGGCTGTCTGGGCCATGTTGGAGCCTATCATGCCGGCTGCGCCGACGATGACGAGCTTGTCGTTGGTGAGAAAGTTCATAATGCTTTGTTTATGTTACTTATGTTGCGGATGTTTCGGATGTGGCTGATGTGCCTTTTGCATTAGATATAACACCCGGTGGGGCAATAGGGTTCTACCCGATGGCGGGGTCTTTGCCTGTACGGAGTATGGTTTGGCAGCGTTCGGGGTCGTTGATGAGACGGTATGCAGCCTTGAAGTCGGGGTTTAGGGGTGCAAGGTGCCGGTAGTATGATGCGTTCTCATAAAGGTCGCGAGCGACGAGGCCTGTGAGTATGGCCTTTAGCATGGGCAGGGAGCGGTCCCACTGTTCCTGGTTGAAGGTTATGTCCTTGGCTTCGCCGTTGGCCACGAGGCGGTCGAGGAGTTCCTGGGGGAGGGTGTAGCCGGCGACGAATGCGGCTTCGTCGGGGTATTGCTTTTTGAGCTCGGCACGGTGGTTGTCGATGTAGTTCATCACGGTTGTGTTGACCACCTGCTTGGCTATGAGGTCGCGGTAGTAGGGGGAATAGTAGGTGGTGTCGGCGGCGACGAATACGTCGGGGATAATGCCACCACCGCCGTATACCGGACGGCGGTTGTGGAGGGTTTCATATCGGAGGCTGTCGGGACGGGCAATGCTGTCGGCGCTCCATAGCTCGCCGGCGGTGTAGCGGTTGTAGACTTCAAGCTGGTATTCCTCGGTGTGTCCCTTGTCGTAGTGCTTCTGTATGCATCGTCCGGAGGGTGTGTAGTAGCGTGCTATGGTGAGGCGTATCATCGATCCGTCGGGGAAGGGGAAGGGACGCTGCACGAGGCCCTTTCCGAAAGTGCGTCGGCCCACTACGGGAGCGCGGTCGTTGTCCTGCAATGCACCGGCAAGAATTTCGCTGGCGGAGGCTGAGAACTGGTTTGCGATTATTACGACGGGGAGGCGGTTGTAGCGCCCCTGGGTCTCGGTGACATATTTGTATGGCTGATATGCCCGGCCTGCGGTGCTTACCACGGGTGTTCCCATGGGGAGGAACTCTCCGGCGAGCTCGAAGGCAGAGTTCAGGTATCCGCCGCCGTTGTCGCTGAGGTCGAGTATGAGAGAGGTCATACCCTGCTTCTCGAGCTTGGCGAGGGCGTCGGCTACCTCGCGGGCGGTGTCTTCGGCGAAGCGTGTGATGCGGATGTAGCCCGTATGGTCGTCGACCATGAAGGATTCGTCGACGCTGTATACGGGGATGTCGTCGCGAACCACGTCGAAGTCGATTAGTTCGTTTCCGCGCTTCACTTTGAGTGTCACCTTGCTACCCTTTGGGCCGCGTAGTATTTTCATGACGGCCCGGTTCGGCATCTTCTTGCCTGCTATTACGGTATCGTCGGCGGCAATGATGCGGTCGCCGGGCATTATGCCGACTTTCTCGGATGGGCCGCCGGCGACGGTCTGGATGACGTAGACGGTGTCGGTGAGCATGTTGAACTGCACGCCTATGCCTGAGAACTTTCCTTCGAGGGGTTCGGTGAACTCTTTTGTCTCAGCCGGCGAGGAGTATTGCGAATGTGGGTCGAGGGTTTTCAGCATGGCGCGTATGGCTTCCTCGACGATGGTGTCGTTGTCGACTGGCTCGACGTAGAAGTTGTCGATTATGGCCTGGGCGGCGCGGAGCTTCTGGTCGGGCGTGATTTGCGACTCCTGAGCCTTTGCGGCAGGAAGGAATAGAATAATGGCGAGGAGGAAAGCGAGTGATTTTCTCATTGTGGTTGGGTAGGTTTCGGTAGGAAAGAGCTTGTGTCGACGCCGTAGGAGGCGAGCTCTCGGACGACGCTCGACGAAATGGCCGCCAGCTCGGGCCGGCTGAAATATATAACAGAATCGATGCCGGTAAGTTTCATGTTGATGTCGGCGAGGTCGCGTTCGTACTCGTAGTCTTTTACGGAGCGGACGGATCGGATGAGTGCAGCGGCACCTGCAGCGGCAGCGGCGTTGACGGTGAGGCCGGAGTACACTTCTACCTCCACGCGGCTGTCGGCGGCGTAGAGGGCCCGCAAACGTTCGGCACGGGCCTCGGCGGCATCGGCGTCGGCGGGCTTTGCGGCGTTGACGCCTATGCCTATTACCACGCGGCCGAACACACGGAGGGCTCGCTCCACGATATCGGCGTGTCCGACGGTGAAGGGATTGAACGAGCCGGCGAAGAAGCCCGTGACGGGTGCCGGGCTATCGGTCGATGTTGGTGTCATCTTCAACTACAAGATTGTCGATGATGAAGTTCTGGCGCTCCATTGTGTTCTTGCCCATGTAGAAGGCGAGCACTTCGGCCACGCCGTCTTCCTTTCGGAGGCTCACACGGTCGAGGCGCATGTTGGGCCCGATGAACCCCCGGAATTCCTCGGGCGAAATCTCGCCGAGTCCTTTGAATCGGGTTATCTCTGCGTTGTCGCCGAAACGGGCTATGGCGTCGAGTCGTTCCTGGTCGGTGTAGCAGTAGATTGTGTCGTCGTTGTCGTCGGATTTCTTCGCGCGGCCGGTACGCTTTGCCGTCTTCTTGTTGCGGACTCGGAATAGCGGCGTCTGCAAGACGTAGACATGGCCCTTCTTGATGAGGTCGGGGAAATATTTGAGGAAGAAGGTGAGCATCAGCAGGCGGATGTGCATGCCGTCGACGTCGGCATCGGTGGCGATAATCACCTTGTTGTAGCGCAGGCCGTCGAGGCCGTCCTCGATATTTAGGGCGGCTTTCAGGAGTGTGAGTTCTTCGTTGGTGCTGAGCTTGGCCTGTGTGGCCACATAGGAGTTCATTGGCTTGCCGAGGAGCTTGAACACGGCCTGGGTCTCGACGTTTCGCACCTTCTCGATGGAGCCTCCGGCGGAGTCGCCCTCGGTGATGAATATCGATGTGGCCTGCTTCTTTTCCTCGTCGCCGCGAGCGTCGCTGAGGTGCACGCGGCAGTCGTTGAGCTTGGGGTTGTAGAGGCTGACTTTCTTGGCGTTCTCGCGCACCTTTTTGGCGACGCCCGACATTGCCTTGCGGTCGCGCTCGGATGCCTGGACTTTTTTGAGGAGCACGTCGGCGGTTTCGGGCTCTCGGTGTAGATA
Source organism: uncultured Porphyromonadaceae bacterium (assembly GCA_902475285.1). Lineage (GTDB taxonomy): Bacteria > Bacteroidota > Bacteroidia > Bacteroidales > Muribaculaceae > CAG-873. Next base: position 6,894 of record CABRZA010000074.1, on the reverse strand, counting down.
ATTGTCGAGCTCGCGGCGCACGAAGTCGCCGATGTACTTTGCTATTGTTCCGCGGTCCTCGCCCATTTCGGTGGAGCTGAGGCGTGTTTTCTTCTGGGAGTCGAAGATTGGCTCGTCGACGCCTATCGACACTGCCGCCACCATGCCGTTTCGGATGTCGGAATACTCGAATCCTTTGCCGTAGAAGTCGCGGATGGTGCGGCATACGGCTTCCTTGAAGGCTGTGAGGTGTGTGCCTCCCTGTGAGGTATGTGTGCCGTTGACGAAGGAGTAGTACTCGTCGCCGTACTGGTTGATGTGGGTGACGGCAATCTCGATGCCTGGGCCCTTGAGGTGTATTACGGGATAGAGGGGCGCCTCGGTCATGTTGTCCTCGAGGAGGTCGAGGAGGCCGTGGCGCGATATCATGCCCTTGCCGTTGAAAACTATGCGGAGGCCGGGGTTGAGATAGGTGTAGTTTTTGAGCATCGAAAGCACGAAATCGTCGTGGAAGACGTATGCTCCGAAGATGTCGGTCGATGGAGTGAAGCGCACCAAGGTTCCGTTGGGCTCGTCGGGGGTGTCGAGCTCTGTGACCTCCACGAGCTTCGCGAGCGAAAAGACAGCCCTGAGGCTGTGACCGTCGCGGAACGACTGGACTTCGAACATGGCGGACAGGGCGTTGACGGCCTTCACACCGACGCCGTTCTGTCCGACGGACTGGCGGAATGCCGATCCCTTGCGGAACTTGCCGCCGGTGTTGATTTTCGACACCACGTCGACCACGGAGTTGAGGGGGATGCCGCGTCCGTAGTCGCGCACGGTGCAGGTCCCCTGCTCTATCCTCACCTCCACCTTGCGTCCGTAGCCGGCGGCGTACTCGTCGATGGCGTTGTCGATTACCTCCTTGAATAGGATGTATATGCCGTCGTCGGGGTTGCTGCCGTCGCCGAGCGAGCCTATATACATGCCGGGGCGCTGGCGAATGTGCTCGTCCCAGTCGAGGGTCTGAATGTCGGCCTCGGTATATTCGGCGGTCACGGCGTCGTCGTGCACGGCGTCGATGTCGGTGTCTTCAAAAAGTTCGTCGTTCTGTTCGCTCATGGTAAGGTTGTGGTGGTGCTTATTGGTTGAGGAAAGTTTCGGCCTTCTCGATGTCGCCGGCGTGGTCGACGTCGATGACTTTGTCGAAGAAGAAGGCCTCGAGGCGCAGTCCGGCGTGGAGGAGTGCGCGCTGATAGTTGCGCATGCGGCTCACTCCCTCAGCCAGGCATTCTTCGAGGACGGGTATGGCAGCGGTGGTAAGGCCGTAGATTCCGGCCGATACTGTGCGGTCGTTACCGTTGGGGGTGTCGCGGTATGCGGTGACCATGCCAGCGTCGTCGGTGTCGGCGTATAGAGGCTTCTCGTCGTCGATGTAATATGTGAGGCCCATGCAACCGTCGGCGTCGCTTCGGCGGAATGCGTCGACATATCGTGCGAACTCGTCGGGGCGGAATATTGTGTCGACTGTTGTGACGATGAACTTCGCACCGGGCGGCATATCCTTCGTCACCTCATAGAAGGAGTGCATGGAGCTGGGCGTGGACTTCACCACAACATTGAGCGGCACGCTCATATTGACTGCCAGTGAGCGGACGTATGGCTCGACATCCTTCATCATGTCGTTTACAATGACGGTGATACTTTCGGCATGGTTTTCGGCGAATATCCGGCACAGGCGCTTGACGAGAGGCTCGCCTCCGAGCTCAACGAGAGGCTTTGGCTTGGCGACGCCTTCCTGTCGCAGTCGCGACCCTTCACCGGCGGCAATTATGGCGTAATGCATTGTTTAAGTCTGAGGTCAGAGGTATGAGTGATAAAGTTTTTAAGTCAGAGGGCAGAGTGATAAGGTATGAGGTTGTCATACATTCTCCTTGTCTTTTTCTTTGTCCTTGGTCTTTTCTTTTTCGGGCTGCTGGCGCTTGAGTGGCTGTCGGAATGCGCTCTCGTGGTTGTCGCGGTTGCGGAATATGTCGATGGCGGCATATATGGCAGCCCGCATCGAGTCGGGGTGGGCCAGACCTTTGCCGGCAATGTCGTATCCGGTGCCGTGGTCGGGGGATGTGCGCACATAGGGGAGTCCGGCAGTGAAGTTCACGCCGTTGTCCATAGCAATTGTCTTGAAAGGAGCGAGGCCCTGGTCGTGGTACATGGCGAGGACACCGTCGAAGTGCTTCCAAGCACCGCTGCCGAAGAAACCGTCGGCGGCATACGGGCCGAAGGCGAGAATCTTCTCGTCGCGGGCACGGGCGATGGCGGGTGCAATCACTTCTTTCTCCTCGCTACCCAAAAGACCTTCCTCACCGGCGTGCGGGTTGAGGGCGAGGACTGCTATTCGCGGGTTGTGTATGGCAAAATCGCGGCGCAAGGAGGTGTTGAACTGCCTGATTTTGGCATCGAGGAGCTCTGGGGTAATGGCGTCGGATATCTTCGATACTGGCATGTGTGCCGTTACGAGGGCCACACGGAGGGTGTCGTTGCAGAGAATCATGAGGGCCTTCGAGTCGTCGCCTTCGGCGAGCGATGCCTCGAGGTATTCGGTATGTCCGGGGAAATGGAAGTCGGGACTCTGGATTGAGTGCTTGTCGATTGGAGCGGTAACGAGGACGTCGATGCTTCCCTTCCGGAGGTCGCTGACGGCCGCCTCGAGCGCAGCGAAGGCCGCCTGTCCGGCAGCTTCGGAAGGTATACCGGGCTCAATTTTGAGGTCTTCGCCTACGACATTCACGATGTTGAAAACTCCGTCGCGCGCATCGTCGGCGCTGTCGACGCGGTTGAGCTGCACCTGCGGGAGTTCCATGGCCTTGCGGTAGAACGCGGCGGCCTTAGCTGAGCCGTAGAGCACGACGGTGCACAGGTCGCTCATACGGGTGTCATCGAGTGTTCGGAGAATCACCTCGTAGCCAATGCCGTTTGTGTCGCCGTGGGTGATGCCCACTTTTATTTTTTTGTTTGCCATATCAATTCATTTCTTTGTCGGTTTTTCCGGCGAGCATGCCGCAAGCCGCCGTGATGTCTTCGCCTCTGCTTGCGCGTATTGTAGCCGTGATGCCGCGGTCGTTGAGGCGGTCGCGGAATCGCTCCATCACCTCCTGGCTCGAAGGCCTGCCTTCGAATCCGGGTGTGCGATGGAAACGGATTAGGTTTACCCTCGCGGGGAGTCGGCCTATTAGCTTTGCGAGGGCATCGGCGTGTGCGAGGTCGTCGTTTAGCCCGGCGAACATGGTGTACTCGAAGCTCAGACGCCGCTGGTGCTCGAAGTCGTGCTTACGGAGGGCTTCGATGACCCCGGCTATTGGGAATGCACGCTCGACGGGCATGATGTCGGCACGCTCGGCTGTGAATGGTGTGTGGAGGCTCACTGCGATGTGTACCTTTGACTCGTCGAGTATGCGTCCGAATCCGGGCTGTGCTCCTATGCTCGACACTGTGATTCGCTTTGGGCTCCATGCCAAACCCCATGGAGCGGTGATAATGTCGACGGAGCGTAGGACGGCGTCGACATTGTCGGCGGGCTCTCCCATGCCCATGAAGACGATGTTGGTGAGCTGCCGGCTTTCGGGGATTGCGAGAATCTGGTTTATGATTGCAGCGGCTGAGAGGTTTCCCTGCCATCCACCCTGTCCGGTCATGCAGAAACGGCATCCCATCTTGCATCCGGCCTGAGAGCTGACGCAGAGAGTTGCGCGGTCCTTGTCGGGGATGAAGACGGCCTCGACGGAGCGGCCGCCGACGCCGTCGAAGACATACTTCACGGTTCCGTCGGAGCTGCGGAACGACATTTTTGGCTCTGTTCGGCCTGCGGTGTAGCCGAGGTCCTTGAGCTTTTGGCGGGCAGCAAGGGAGATGTCGGTCATGGCGTCGATGCTGTCGGCTCGTCGCTCGTAGATCCACTTTGCCATCTGCTTGGCCGCAAAGGGGCGCAGTCCGACGGCGGCGGCTACCTCACCGAGTTCGGCGAGGTTCATGCCGGCGAGGGGGCGAGTTGTCGTCAAGGCTTCGTTCTTCATCAGTTGAAATTCTGTGCCATTGTTTTGAGCGCACGGCTTGCCGACGCTCCGCGGTATAGGATGGAATATACGGCGTCGAGGATTGGCATGTCGACGTTCTGGTACTTGTTGATGTCGTAGATGCACTTGGCTCCGTAGTATCCTTCGGCGGTCTGCTCCATCTCCATGCGAGCGGCCTTCACTGAGTATCCCTTGCCTATCATCGATCCGAAGTTGTGGTTTCGCGAGAAGCGGCTGTAAGCGGTGACGAGGAGGTCGCCGAGATATACAGAATCGGAAATGTGGCGCGGTCGTGGCGACACGGCATCGAGGAATCGCTCCATCTCTCGGATTGCGTTGCTGATAAGGATTGCGAGGAAGTTGTCGCCGGTCTTCATGCCGTGGACTATGCCTGCTGCGATTGCGTAGACATTTTTGAGCACGGCGGCATATTCGATGCCAGCGACGTCGGTGGAGGTGATGGTGTGTGTGTGCTTTCCGGCGAGGCGGACTGCAAAACGTCCGGCGTTGTCGAGGTCGCTGCACCCTATTGTTAGGTAGGATGGACGGTCGAGGGCCACCTCCTCGGCATGACAAGGGCCGGATATTACGAGCGTCCTATCCTCCTCCACGCCGAAGACTCGGTGCATATAGTCGGTGATGAGCTCGTTGGTGTCGGGCACAATTCCTTTCACCGCCGATACCACATACTTGCCGGATATGTCGGCCGTGATTTTGTCGACGTGGTCCTTGAAGTATGGCGAAGGCATGACGAGCAGCAACGTGTCGGCTCGGTTGCAGATATAGTTTATGTCGCTCGAAAAGTCGATACGCGAGATGTCGAACTCCACATCAGTGAGGTATGCGGGGTTGTGGTGGAGGCGCCGGAAATCCTCGATTCGGTCGTCGCGGCGCATGTACCAGCTTATCGACTCGCAGTTCTGCAAGAGGAGCTTGGCCAGGGCAGTAGCCCAGCTGCCTCCTCCCATCACCGCTATATGACCCGGAAAGGTTTCCATGACAAATTATTTTTCAGCGGCGGCCGTGACCCATGCAGCCACATTGTCGGGCGTGGGGTTGGCTAGGCCAAGTTTGTTTTTCTTGTTGTATCCGCAGAGATCCTGATGAAGCTTGGCGGGCTTTACCGCAGCGAGTGCGGCGAGGGTGTTGAAGCCCGTCTTTCGGATTACCTCGACCCATTCGGCCGGCACACCTATTGCAGTGAAGGCGTCGTCGGCATCTTTCTTCTCTACCTTCTCGGGGCGCATCTGTGGGAACAGAAGTACTTCCTGGATGGCGCTCTGACCGGTCATGAGCATTACGAGGCGGTCCATGCCTATGCCCATGCCCGATGTCGGGGGCATGCCGTACTCGAGGGCGCGGATGAAGTCGTGGTCGATAATCATTGCCTCGTCGTCGCCCTTCTCGGCCAGACGCATCTGCTCGACGAATCGCTCGTACTGGTCGATTGGGTCGTTGAGCTCGGAGTAGGCGTTGCAGAGCTCCTTGCCGTTGACCATAAGCTCGAAGCGCTCGGTGAGCTCGGGGTTGTGGCGGTGGCGCTTGGTGAGGGGCGACATCTCGATTGGATAGTCGGTGATGAAGGTTGGCTGAATGTAGCTTCCTTCGCACTTCTCGCCGAATATTTCATCGATAATCTTACCCTTGCCCATTGAGGGTTCGATCTCGACGCCCATTCCGGCAGCGGCTTTGCGGAGCTGCTCCTCGTCCATGCCGGTTATGTCGACGCCTGTGTGGTCCTTTATAGCCTGGGCCATGGTGACGCGGGGGAATGGAGCCTTGAAGCTGATGACGTTGTCGCCTACCTTCACATCGGTTGTTCCGTTGACGTCGAGGCATATCTTCTCGAGCATGCGCTCGGTGAATTCCATCATCCAGTTGTAGTCCTTGTAGGCCACATAAATCTCCATGCATGTGAACTCGGGGTTGTGGGTGCGGTCCATGCCCTCGTTGCGGAAGTTCTTGGAGAATTCGTATACGCCCTCGAATCCACCTACGATTAGGCGCTTGAGGTAGAGCTCGTCGGCGATGCGGAGATAGAGGGGAATGTCGAGAGCGTTGTGGTGTGTGATGAAGGGGCGTGCTGACGCACCTCCGGGAATGCTTTGGAGTATGGGTGTCTCAACCTCGATGTAGCCGGCATTGTTGAAGTACTCGCGCATGGAGTTGTAGACGCGGGTGCGTTTGAGGAATATCTGCTTCACGCCGTCGTTGACGATGAGGTCGACGTAGCGTCGGCGGTAGCGGAGTTCGGGGTCGTCGAAAGCATCGTAGCGCACACCGTCCTTCTCCTTGACGATGGGCAACGGTCGCAGGCTCTTGCTGAGTACGACGAGCTCCTGTGCGTGGACGGAAATCTCGCCGGTCTGCGTGCGGAATACATATCCTTTCACACCAATGAAGTCGCCGATGTCGAGGAGCTTCTTGAAAACGACGTTGTATAGGTCTTTGTCGTCGCCGGGGCAGAGGTCGTCGCGGCTGATGTATATCTGGATGCGTCCTTTTGAATCCTGAAGCTCGACGAATGAAGCCTTGCCCATGATTCGTCGTCCCATGATTCGTCCGGCGACAGTCACTTCGATGTGGGGAGCGTTGTCGTCGAAAGCCGACTTTATGTCGGTGCTGTGTGCCGTAACCTTATACTCGGCTGCGGGGTAAGGCTCGATGCCCATATTCCGCAGCGACTGCATGCTGCTGCGGCGTATCTGTTCCTGTTCGCTCAGTTCGTTTGCGTTCATGATTTTCTTTACTGTAAGTTTTAACACGCAAAGATACGAAATTTTCCTCCCTGCTCCAAATTAACTTTGCGGCCACCTTTTTAATAGTGACGGTACAAAGTTACGACGGAATTTGCGGGATTATC
>CABRZA010000073.1 GCA_902475285.1 uncultured Porphyromonadaceae bacterium | reverse complement strand
ACACTTTTGAGCCGGGTACAGTTGCCGCCCTGCAAGCCATTCATCATGCACTCTTCGACGGCCTCTACGATTTTGCCGGCCTTATACGCGAGAAGAACATCAGCAAGGGAGGCTTCCGCTTCGCCAATTCTCTTTACCTTCGCGAAGCCCTGGCAGCAATCGAGAAAATGCCCGAGGGCACCTATGAAGAAATCATAGCCAAGTATGTGGAAATGAACGTTGCGCACCCGTTCCTCGAAGGCAACGGCCGCGCCACGCGCATATGGCTCGACATGCTCCTGCGCGCACGTCTCGGAGTTGTTGTCGACTGGCAGAAAGTCGACAAAGACCTATATCTCCAAGCCATGGAACGCAGCCCCGTCAACGACCTCGAGCTCCGCTATCTCCTCCACCCCGCTCTCACCGACCGCACCGACGACCGCGAGATAATATTCAAAGGCATCGAACAATCCTATTACTACGAAGGCTATCGAGAATAAATTTGCGGGGCGTGAACCTGTTTGAACCGCAAATAATTTTGGCAGACCTTAAACAAGGTGTAATTTTGAGGTCAAAATAAGTTTTGAACCAAAATTATCACTAATTACTATGAAAACGCTTACTGCCTTTTCTCTTTTCACTGCTGTTGCCGCGCTTGCGGCATCGTGCTCGAAAGGCGGTGCGGAAGTGCCGCCCGAGCCGCCCGCGCCGCCTGCCGAGGAAAAGATTGAAATCAAAATCAATCCCGGCATCGACGCCGCACGCGCCACCGACCACGGCTTCGAAGCGGGCGACTGCATAGGCCTCTATGTGGTGAACTACAACGGCACCGCACCCGGCACGCTCGCCTCGGCCGGCAACCACGTGGACAACATGCGCTTCCGCTACGACGGCACATGGACTCCCGACAGCCCCGTATATTGGAAGGACAAGACGACCCACGCCGATTTCTACCTCTACTATCCCTACGCCTCGGTAACGGATGTGCGCGCATACAGCTTCGACGTGCGGCCCGACCAGTCGACCGAAGCCGCCTACAAGGCCTCCGACCTTCTGGCCGGCAAGGCCCTCGACATCGCTCCCACCGAAGAGGCCATATTGCTCCCGGCAAGCCATGTTATGAGCCGCGCGGTGATAACTCTCGCCGCCGGCGCCGGCTTCACCCCCGAGTCGCTCGCCGCAGCCGCCGTCAGCGTGAGAATCAACGGCGTGAAGTGCGGCTCGGTAGTCGACCTCTCCACCGGCACGGCCACAGCCACCGGCGACGCCACCACCGTCGTGCCCCTCCGCACCGACAATGCCTACAAGGCAATCATCGTGCCTCAGACCGTGGCCGAAGGCAAGCTCATCACCGTCACCGCCGACGGCCGCGAGTTCAATCTGAGCAAAGGCTTCACCTTCGAGGCCGGCCAAAGCCACAAGTTCACAGTGACGCTGAGCAAGACCTCCAACGGCGTCAACGTGAGCATCAATCCATGGGCCGACGACGGCAACGACAACGGCGGCACAGCCGAATAACAACCCCACAATCCGACAACTATGAAAAGACATATAATTCTCACAGCCCTTGCCGGCGCGGCACTGCTCTGCTCCTGTTCGGAAGACGACTTCAAGGCTCCCGAACCCACCGGCGACGGCAGCGGCAAAATAAGCCTTGCCGGCCAGATCGAGCAGGAATACTCCACCCGTGCCGACGACAGCGGCTTCGCCGACGGCGACGTGATAGGCGTGTATATCGTCGACTACCGAGGCACACAGCCCGGCACCCTGCAATCGAAAGGCAACCGCGGCGACAACGTGCGCCATACCTTCGACGCCGAGGCATACCGCTGGAACTCGGCCTACGACCTCTTCTGGAAAGACAAGCACACCCGCATCGACGTATACGGCTACTATCCCTACGCCTCAGTCGACGACGTGAACAGCTACGAGTTCGCCGTGCAGGCCGACCAAAACCGCACCTATTCCGACGGCACCATGGGCGGCTACGAAGCCTCCGACTTCCTGTGGGGCAAAGTCGCCGCCGTGGAGCCCACCGAAAACGTGATACGCCTCCCGCTGGCCCACCGCATGGCCTGCGCCCGCGTGACACTCGTTGAGGGCACAGGCTTCGCCGACGGCGAGTGGGCCCGCACCGACAAACAGGTGCTCGTGACCAACACCGTGCAGACCGCCTCAATCGACCTCGCCACGGGCACCGTGAGCGCCGGCACCGAGATGGGCCGCAACTCCATCATCCCCTCCAAGCGCGGCGACGAATGGCGTGCCGTAGTAGTGCCGCAGACCGTTGCGGGGGGCACCGCAATGTTCAGCATCACCATAGGCGGCATTCCCTACAAGTTCTCCAAGAGCGAGGCCTTCGCCTACACCGGCGGCAAGATGAACAACTTCGGCATCAAGGTCGACAAGAAGGAACCCACCGGCGACTATACCCTCACCCTCATAAGCGAGAGCATCACGGCATGGGAAAACGACCTTGTGAGCCACGACGCCACCTCGAAGGAATATGTGATAGTCGACGTGCCGCAGGCCGGCACCCTCAAAGCGTGCATCGCCGCCGCCGGCAAGAACCACGCCACCCTGCGCAATCTGAAAATCACCGGCGAGATCACGGCCTCCGACTTCCTCTTCATGCGCGATGAAATGGAGGCGCTCCAGGCCCTCAACCTCAAAGAAGTAAAAATCAAGGCCGGCAGTGCCGGGGCCAAATGCAAGGACGATCAGATACCTCACTTTGCCTTCCGGGGAAAGACCTCGCTTACATCGATAGTGCTTCCCGACAACATCACATCTATCGGTGAAAAAGCCTTCGAAGGCTGCCACTACCTCACCGGCTCGTTGATAATACCCGAAGGTGTTGTCGACATCCAGCGTGCGGCGTTCTTTGAATGCCGCTCCCTCACGGGCAAACTGTCGCTGCCGGCAAGCCTGCGCTATATAGGCAACGGCGAGGACGGCCAGGGCAACATCAACACCGACATGGGTCTGGAATGGAATTACGCCATAGGCGTGTTCACCGACTGCGGCTTCACCTGCGAGCTCGTAATACCGGACAATGTGGAGCTCATAGGCTGCTTTGCCTTCCGCGGCTGCAAGGGCCTTTACGGCAGCCTGCGCCTGCCCGAGAAACTTACAAAGCTCGGCGGCGGCGCCTTCGAACGGTGCACCAACCTCACCGGCTCGCTTGAAATACCCCAGGGCGTCACGGAAATCGGCGAGGTCACCTTCTGGGACTGCGGCTTCGACGGCAACCTCCACCTGCACGACGGCATAGCCTCGATAGGCAAAGAGGCCTTCATGGGCTGCCCCTTCAAAGGCGAGCTCGCGCTTCCCAAGAAGCTCACCGTAATCGACCAACGCGTGTTCCGGGACTGCGATTTCTCAGGAGAGCTGGTGCTTCCCTCGTCGCTCGTCACCATCGGCGACCAAGCCTTCGCCAACAACTGGCGCCTGACGGGCACGCTCGAATTTGCCGACGGCCTCCAGACCATCGGCGCCGGCGCCTTCGCCAACTGCCGCAGCCTTGAAGGGCTCGTCTTCCCCGAAAGCCTCGAAAACATACGCAGCGACGGCGAGTCGGGCGGTGCCTTCCAGGACTGCTTCGCCATAGCGTCGGCGGTGTGCAAAAGCGAGATACCGCCCTATGTTCAGGAGGGGGCGTTCGACGGCGTTCCCAAAGACAACTTCACCCTCGAGGTGCCCGAGGCCTCGCTCGCACAGTACGGCACGGCCGTTGGCTGGTGCGACTTCAAGCGCATCGCCGCCCACCACGAGCTGGTGTGCCGCCCGGCAGTGGCATGCGCCCTCGGCACCGAGCACAAGCAGACGCTCGTTATCGACGCCGAAGGCGACTGGGAAGTGGAGTCGATGCCCTCGTGGTGCGGGCTGTCGCAGAAGTCGGGCAGCAAGAAAAGCGAAATAACGCTCACCATCAATGCGTCGGGCGCCTCCGAATCGCGTGAAGGCGACGTGGTGTTCCGCCTCAAAGACAAGGACTACACGCACAGCTGCCATGTGACGCAGCACGGCTACGAGTACGGCGAAGACCAGTACATCGCCCTGCAAAAGGCCACCAAGGGCAATCGCGGCGGCATCGACATAGTGATTCTCGGCGACGGCTACGACGCCAAGGAAATATCCGACGGCACCTATCTTGCCGACATGAAGGAAGAAATCGAATACTTCTTCGGCATCGAGCCCTACACCACCTACCGCGACTACTTCAACGTCTACACGGCCTTCCCGCTGTCGACCGAGTCGGGCGTGGGCACGGTGAACAAAATCCGCTACAACCGCTTCGGCACCACCTATACCGGCGGCGTGGGTCTGCGGTGCGACTACGACGCGGTGTTCGACTACGCCCTCAAAGCCCCGACGGTGACGGCGTCGAATCTCGACCAGACGCTCATCATCATCGTTCCCAACAGCACCGACTACGGCGGCATCTGCCAGATGTGGACGTCGGGCGCGGCCATAGCCTTCTGCCCCAAGAGCACCTACGGCTATCCTCTCGACTCGCGCGGCGTGATGCAGCACGAGGCCGGCGGCCACGGCTTCGGCAAGCTCGGCGACGAGTATATATACCACAACGCCTTCATCGACGCGTGCGACTGCACATGCTGCGAGCATGCCGATGCATTGCTCGCCGGCAAGGCCATCGGGTGGTACGACAACCTCGAGCTCACCGGCAAGATGCACATGGTGGGATGGAGCCACCTCATCTTCGACGCGCGGTACAGCGACATCGTCGACATCTTCGAAGGCGGCTACAAGCACAGCCGCGGCGTGTTCCGCTCGGAGCAGAACAGCTGCATGAACAACGACATACCCTATTACAGCACCATCAGCCGCGAGAGCATAGTGAAGCGCATCAAGCGCTATGCCGGCGAGGAATTCGACTTCGAGGAGTTCGCGGCGCTCGACAAGCGCACGGCACAGGCCCCCTCGCGCGGCGCCGACGCCGCTACGGCCGACATCCGCAAGTATTCGCACGAGCCCGTGATACACAAAGGCAGCCCGCTCGACAAGATGCGCCGCCGCAAATGAATCAAACAACATCCAAGACGCAATGAAACATAATATAATATCCCTGTTCGGCGTTTTACTGCTGACCGTCGGCCTCGCCTCCTGCGCCGACGAGTCGCAGGAACCTGAAATCAATCCGAGCGGTAAAACAGCCATGAACTTCACGTTCAGCCATCCGTCGCAGTCGCGCGCCACCGAGACATCGTTCGAAACCGGCGATGTCGTGGGCCTCTTCGTGTCGGAATCCGGCAGGCCTCTCGAAATAGCGGGCAACACCGTGAACAACGAGGCGCTCACCTACACCGGCGCGGCATGGCGCCCCTCGCGGCCACTCTACTGGGACGCGGGCACCTACAATGCCTACGCCTACTACCCTCGCGCGGCCGAGGTAAGCTCCATCGCCGATTTCCCCTTCGAAGTGAGCGCCGACCAGAGGGGCGCCGACTCCTACGGGGCCTCCGACTTCCTCTACGCGTCGGCCACGGGGCTCACGGCGAGCCGCGAACCGGTGGCCATGCAGTTCCGCCACATCATGAGCAAGATAAGCATCAACCTCATCAAGGGCGAGGACTTCGAGGGCGATCTGCCCGCCACGGCCACGGTTTATATCCACAACACCGTGACGACGGCCACCGTCGACCTCTCGGCCGGCATAGCCACCAAGACACCTCGCGGCGCGGGGCGGAGCATCACGGCCCGTCAGGACGGGCCGGCCACCTACTCGGCCATCGTGGTGCCCCAGCGCCTCGAAAACCGCGTGCCGCTGATAGAGGTGGTGATGAACGGCGTGTCGTTCCTCTACGAGAGCAAGTTCCTGTTCAAGCCCGGCATACATCACATCGTCAACCTCGTTGTCGACAAGAATCCCGAGCAGGTCAAGATAGAGATAGGAGGCGAAATCACCGACTGGAACTGACACCCTTGCAATGCCGCTTAAAAGAAAGAAACTCAACAGCATTCTTTTAATCATAAGCCTGATAATGATAGTGTGGGCCGCCTGTCTTTACAGGCGGCTGCCTATTCTTCATTCCTCCGCAGCGGCCGAGGCAGCCGCAGCGGTTTCGGAACCCGACACAGCGTGTGCGGCGCCCCCGGCCGAAAGCCCGGCAACGGCGTCAGCCCCCGACACGGCGCCGCCCGTGCGCGCAACATCGGAAAAGGAACTCCCCGCAAGAAAGGTAAGCACCCGCTTCGCCGACAGCGACCCGCAGAAACTTGCCGCCGCCGACAACCCCTTCCGCCTCGAAGCCGCCAAGCTCCTGAGCGGACGCCTTGAAGAGACCGACTCGACGAGCCGCCACAAGATACTGAGCTATTGCGAGCACCTGCGGACGGCCTACACCACGCGCGACATCGACTTTATCCGGCAGGTGTTCAGCGACAACGCGCTCATAATCGTGGGGCACGCGGTGACTACTTCCGACCGCCCCGGCGCGGCGACAAGCGACAACGACAAGGTGGTGTACAGCATCCGCAGCAAGCGGGAATATGTTGAACGGCTGTCGAAGATATTCCAGTCGGGCAAGGCCGTCGACGTTGGCTTCTCGGAGTTCAAAATCATGCGCCATCCCACCATGGAAGGCATCTACGGCGTGACCCTACGGCAGAAATACACGTGCGGCAGCTACGCCGACGACGGCTACCTCTTCCTCCTGTGGGATTTCAGAAACAAGTCGATGCCCCTCATACACGTCCGCACCTGGCAGGCTGCTGCCGGCACGGGCTCCGACCCCGACGACATAATAGGCATCGGCGACTTCAACCTCGAATAATGAAAAATCTACGACCGACATATATCCTCCTTGCCATGCTTGCGGTGCTTGCCGCGGGCGCATTGCCGGCCCGGGCACAACAGTTCTCGGTGGCGGAATTCCGAGCGCTGCCCAACGACGTGTCGGCGTTCATCGACCCGGTGCGCGACCTCAACGACGAAGACTGCGGCCTGATAAAGGTGATAGCGCCCGACGACTTCGCCTTCTCCACGCCCCTGGGCATAGTGAAGCGCGAGGACAAGGTGGGCGAAATATGGCTCTACATACCCCACGGGTCGAAGAAAATCACCCTCAAACACCCCGAATGGGGCGTGCTGCGCGACTATGTGTTCCCCTGCCGCATCGACAGCCACATGAGCTACGAACTGCGCGTCGACATTCCTGTCAAGGCTGTCGCCGAGGCGGCGGTCAGCCCCGTAGTCACCACTGTGCGCGACACTCTTGTGGTGACGCGCGTCGACACTCTCGTGGTCGTGCCAGAAAAGAAACGCGTGCCGTGGATATTCGGCGGCGCGCTTACGGGCGGCTACGGGGGGAAGTCGAAACAAGCCCTCGGCGGCGTGATGCTCATGGCCGCGAAGCGCCACGGCGCCTTCGCCCACCTCTCCGCCGACTTCGGCAAAATCGGAGCCACTGTCGGCAGCTGCGATGCCGACGGCAGCATCGACGGCCACCTGCCCTTCTATACCGGCAGAACACGGCGCAGCACGCTCATAATCAACGCCGGCGCCGTGCACCGGCTCTCGGGCACGGTATACGTCTACGAAGGCCTGGGCTACGGCCGCACTGGCCGGGCATGGGAACTGGCACCGTCGGAAGGCGGCGGATATGTGAAGAACCGCCATTACGACACCCGCGGCATATCGTTCGAAGCCGGCGCGATAGTAAGAATCCGCCGCGTGGCCCTCACGGCCTCCGTGACAAGCATAAAGGGCCGCGAATGGTACGGCACCATAGGCGTGGGCATAACTTTCGGCAAATAACACGACACGATGAAACTCAGTCGACTACATAATACAATCCTCCCGGCGGCAGCCATAGCCGCCGTACTCGCCACGGGCTGCGAGAAAGCCACGGAACCGGCCAATCCCGAACCCGTAATCGAGGTTCTCCCGGCCACGGAAATAAGCCGCACCGAGGCCGTTGTGAGCGCCCGCATCGACAGCCGCGGGGGCAGCGGCCTGACGCGTCTGGCGCTGCTCTACGGCGAAAACGGCAGCCTCGACAGGCAGACATCCGTCGGCGACCCGCAGGCCACGAGAGTCGAGATGCGGCTCACGGGACTGACGCCGGGCACGAGCTACTCGTACTGCTTCGAGGGGGGCACGGCGAGCGCGCTGCTGCGGTCGGCTACCCTCAGCTTCACCACCGACCCCAATGTGATTCCGACAGTAACGGCGCCCGTGGCCCTGTCGACGGGACCGACGGGTGCCATCATAGAGTTCGAAATCACCCACGACGGCGGCGAGGCCGTGACGGCTGCCGGCTGCGAGGTGACAAGCGACGGCGATACCCGTCGCATAGTGCTTGCCGATCCCGGTACGGGCGTGCACCGGCTCACCATAAGCGGCCTCACGCCGCTGGTGCGCTACACCGTCACGGCCTTCGCCGCCAACACCATAGGCGAGGCCAAGAGCCCCGCTCTGGAATACACTCCGCAGGAAGGCATAGTGCTCAAAGCGGCCGGAGAGCTCGCCGAGGTCTTCGGCGGCACTACGGCAGTGACGCTCGGGAAGCTCACAGTATCGGGCGCGATGAACGGCGACGACTTCCGCTTCCTCCGCATGCTTCTGGGCGCGCCCGCGCTGCCCGGCGACCCCATGATAGAAAGCAATGTGACGGAGGCCGACCTCACCGAAGTACATATTGTGGCAGGCGGCCGGAGCTACGACGGCATCCGCTACACCGAGCCCGACAAGGTGAGCACGGGACTGCTTGCCGACTGCGTGCGCCTGCGCACCGTGCTGCTGCCGGCGAGTGCCGCCGAACTGTCGCGCGACGCTCTGGCACACTGCCCGGCACTCGAAATGCTGACGATATCGGCCGGCATAGCCACGCTCCTTCCGTCGGCCGAGTGCCCCTCGCTCCGCGCCATAGAGGTTTCGGCGGCCAACACCGAGTTCTCTTCGGTCGACGGTGTGCTGTTCAACCACGAAGGAAGCGACATACTGTGGTTCCCCCTTGGCAAGACGGGCACCTTCACGCTGCCCTCCACGGTGACAAGAATAGGCGAAGACGCTTTCGCGGGCACTGGCATCACGGGGCTTGTGATACCGCCGTCGGTCACCGAGATAGGGCGCGGCGCTTTCGCGGGGTCGGCGCTGGAAGAGATAAGTCTGCCCGACAACATGAGCAACATATCGGAAGGAATGTTCCAGGGGTGCGCTCAGCTCGGCACCGTCCGCGCCGGCAGCGGCACACGGTATGTGGGCAACTACGCCTTCGACGGCACCGTCCTGGCCGACCTCTATTTAGGCGCCGCAGTGCCGCCTTTCGTAGCGGCCGAAGCTTTGGTCAACGGGAGCACGCCCCTGCCGCAAACCTGCGTGCTCCATGTGCCTGCCGGATGCAAAAAGATTTACCGCAACCATAAGAGTTGGGGACTCTTCGAACGTATAGAAGAACCATGAGCAAGGACAGCACACCCTACGACGAGCCCATAGTGCCGCGGAGCGGGGAGGATGACGACGACTCGGAGTTTATCGGCGTCGACGGCAAAGCCGCGCGGCTTGATTTGGGCGAGCTTTTCTCGAAAGAGTTCACCAACATCCGTCTGCTCTACTGTTCGCCCCGGGGGCCGATAGAAATCCACACCGCCAACCGCTACGGCAAACGCTACATACTGAAAGGCTTGCAGGAGCCCTACCGCAACGACCCGCTCTACACCATGAGCCTGGCCAAGGAATTCGAGATAGGCATACAGCTCGACCACCCCAACATCCGCCGCACGATAGGCTTTGAAAACGTCGAGGGGCTTGGGCGGGTGATAGTGCTCGAATACATCGACGGGTGCTCGCTCAAAAAATTGCTTGCCTCGCCAAAGCTCAGCACTTCGCTTGGGCGCTCGATAGCCGCCCAGACCGCCGGTGCGCTGAGCTACCTCCACAGCAAGCAGATATACCACCGCGACATCAAGCCCACCAACATACTTGTGTCGCACAACGGCAATGCTGTTAAAATCATCGACTTCAATCTCTCCGACTGCGAAGACTCGATCATCCTCAAAAATCCGTCGGGGACGCGCAGCTACATGGCCCCCGAAGTCCTCGAGGGCGACGGCAAACCTACGGCAGCGGCCGACATCTACTCGTTCGGTGTGCTTGCGGGCGAAATCGCCGAAGCCACCGACGACGAGGCATTGGCCGAAGCCGTGAGGAAGTGCACCCATGCCAAGGCTGAGAAGCGGCCGCAGTCGATCGACTTCATCAAGCTTCCGCCGGCGGCCCTCACCGCGGCCGACAGGGCAGGTCGCGTGCTGGCGTCGCGGACGCTCACCTATATTCTCATGGGCGTGATAGCCGCCGCCGCAGCCTTAATTATTTTGCTTCTAACCGACACATTATAGCCATGGACAAGACCACCGCGCTTAAAGCGCTCATCGAACTCACCGACAAAACCCTGGGATACACCCCCTCGACACCGACAGAGTTTGCCGAACTGAGCCTGCTGATACTCAAAAAGACGGGGCACTCGCTAAGCGTGTCGTCGATAAAACGAATCTGGGGCTACGTTCGCTACGACAGCTTTCCTTCGACCACGACGCTCAACATCCTGGCACAATACAACAATTTCCGAGACTGGGACACTTTTCTGCTGAGCCACAACGGCACCGATTTCGACGACTCGGGCTTCGTGGATGAGACGGCGGTATGCGTTGAGCGGCTCACACCCGGCGACCGTCTGCTGCTGAAATGGGGCCAGGGCAAGAGCTGCGAGATAGAATATCTTTCGCATTTCCGCTTCTGCGTGAACCAGTCGCGGAACATCAAGCTGCTTGCCGGCGACACGTTCACGCTGAACGTGATATGCCAGCATCACCCGCTCTATATCAGCGACATACATCGCGGCGATTCACGGATTCCGGCCTACATAGGTGCGCGCAAGGGCGGCATCAAGTCGATAACGCTGATACCGGCGTGAGGCTGAATGCAATATGTCAAGGTGCGCTTGAAAGATTATTGGCTCTTTCGGGGCCGAGGTGCGCTATGGCGGTGCGCCGCGGATGGGCGTGTGCGGGTGTTGCTGAAGCTCCACGCGGGGACAAAATTTTGTGATACCGTTGGGCGGGTAGGCCCTGGCGATGGACTGGGGCGTGTCGGGGGTGGGTTTTGATTCGGGTTGAGTTGGTTCCGGCGTGGCGGGGGCGATGGATTGCGCCTCTACTTCATTGGCTTCGGCGGGAGGAGTGGTGGTTTCGTCGGGGCTAAGGATTATTGTGATATGGAGTGTATCGGGATTGTATGAAAATCTGGATATAAGTCGGTGAAGATCGAGAGTGTTGAGGGCGGTGACGAGGTCGCGCAATGAAATGCCGAGGTCGTCGCATACTCGGCGGCGTGTTGTGAGGATTCGGCCGGGAGGCAGAAAATGACCGTCGACACAACGCGGGTAATTGGTTGTGTTCTCGAGGAGGTAATCCATGACGCGGCGAGCTGCGGGAGCGGCATAGAACTTCAGGCTATTCCAAGGATGGCGGGCGTAGTAGTTGTTGGCATTCATATTCTTTGAGTTTTTTAATTACATCACAAAGTTACGACGTGGCGGAAGGGATTATACCCGATTTTTTCCCGTTGGGAAAAAGTAGGGGTAAAAAGGCTGATTTTAACATTGGATTAACATTTGTGAAATAATGTTGGGGCGAAAATTTCGCGGGGGGGCTAAAATAGTTTG
>CABRZA010000072.1 GCA_902475285.1 uncultured Porphyromonadaceae bacterium | reverse complement strand
TGCTAACCAGTGCTTTGGATATATGCACCCAAAAATGATTGTTTCCTACTTTTGAGTTTTGCAACACCCTCCTACTTCGTGGTTGTGCCTTTAAGTTAGTGGCATTGCAATGTATTGTGCCACTACTCGGCGCTAATCGGTGATTTGGCAAAAATCGGGGCGTTAGTGCAACAAAAGCTTGGCGGCGGTGGTGGGGGAGGATGCCGGGAGGTAGTGCACGTCGGGGGTGCGGCGCAGCCAGGTGAGTTGCTTTTTTGCGTAGACGCGGGTGTTGCGGGCTATGCGTTCGGCGGTGTCAACCAAAGTGATGCCGCCGGCAAGGTATTGGCGCATCTCCTTGTATCCCACGGTATTGAGTGAATTGAAATCGCCCTGAGCGAAGGCTCGGCGCGCCTCGTCGACGAGTCCGTCGGCTATCATTTGGTCCACGCGGCGGCGTATGCGCCCGAAGAGCTCCTCGCGCGGGAGGTCGATGGCCAGCTTCACAATGTCGAAAGGCCTCTCCTTTGGCTTCCCCGTGCGGAGCGACGAGTAAGGCACTCCGGCCTGCAGGCTCACCTCCACGGCATGGATCACACGGCGGGGGTTGCGGCGGTCGACTTCGGCGTAATAGTCGGGGTCGCATATCTGCAACTGCGCCAGCACGGCGTCGAGCCCCTGCTCGGTGTACATACGCAGCACATAGTCGCGCACGCCGTCGCTCACGGTTGGCATCTCGTCGATGCCTCGCGCAAGGGCGTCGACATACATCATCGAGCCTCCGCACACCACAGCCGAGCCGTGGCGCCCGAGGATGTCGGCGACAATGCGCATGGCATCGGCCTCGAAACATGCGGCGCTGTAATAGGCGTCGAGCGGCAGGAATCCCACCAAATGATGCGGCACAGCCGCCCTCTGAGCTGCGTCGGGGGCGGCCGTGCCTATGGGAATGTCGCGATATATCTGGCGCGAGTCGGCCGACACAATCTCGGTGCCGAGCCACTGCGCCAGCTCTATGGCAAGAGCAGTTTTGCCCGACGCCGTCGGGCCGGTGACCACTACAACGGTGGGGCGCGTCATTGTGCGTTGCCGGCGCCGGCGCCGACCATGCGCACGATTTCGACGATGACTTCCGTGGCCTTCTCCATCGAGGGCACGGGCACGAACTCGTAGCGTCCGTGGAAGTTGAGGCCGCCGGCGAAGATGTTGGGGCACGGGAGACCCTTGAACGAGAGCTGCGCGCCATCTGTACCGCCGCGTATGGGCTGCACCTTTGGCTTGACGCCGGCACGGCGCATGGCCTCCTCGGCGATGTCGACGATGTACTTCACCGGCTCGATTTTCTCGCGCATGTTGTAGTACTGGTCCTTGATTTCGAGCGAGCAGCAGTCGGGGAACTCATGGTTTATCTTGCGCGCGAGGTGCTCGAGCTCCTTCTTGCGTCGCTCGAAGCGGTCGCGGTCGTGGTCGCGGATTATGTAGGTGAGCACGGTTTTCTCGACCGTACCCTCCATCGACACCAGGTGGTAGAAGCCCTCGTAGTCCTCGGTGTGCTCGGGGGTCTCCCAACGCGGAAGCATGATGACGAACTGGTTGGCTATGCGCATTGAGTTGATCATCTTGTGCTTTGCGTAGCCGGGGTGCACGTTGCGGCCGGCGAAGGTGACGCGTGCCACGGCGGCGTTGAAGTTCTCGTATTCGAGCTCGCCTATCTCGCCGCCGTCCATGGTGTAGGCCCAGTCGGCGCCGAACTGCTCCACGTCGAACTTGTGGGCACCTTGGCCTATCTCCTCGTCGGGGTTGAAGGCTATGCGCACGTCGCCGTGCTTGATTTCGGGATGCTCTTGCAGGTAGGCCACGGCCGTGATGATTTCGGCGATGCCGGCCTTGTCGTCGGCGCCGAGAAGCGTGGTGCCGTCGGTGACGATGAGTGCCTGCCCCTCGTAGTTTTCCAGCTCGGGGAACTGCGCCGGCGAGAGCACTATGCCCTCGTCGGCGTTGAGGGTGATGTCGCCGCCCTGATAGCTTTCGATGATGCGGGGCGACACATGGCGGCCCGACATGTCGGGCGACGTGTCGAGGTGCGCTATGAAGCCCACCGTTGGCACCTTCTCGCCGGCGGGGAGATTGCCCGGCAGCGTGGCCATGAGATAGCCGTTGTCGTCGAGGGTTATATTGCTCAGGCCCATGTTTTTAAGCTCGTCGAGCAGGTGCTCGGCGAATATCATCTGCCCCGGGGTTGAGGGCGTCATATTGGTGAGTTCGTCGCTCTGCGTGTCGAACTTCACATATTGGAGGAATCGGTCAACTAAGTTCATGATTCAGAAGTTGTTTCAGATTATCATACGCCAGGGGAGCGCGCATTTGAGCTCCTTGCCGTCGGCGGAGTAGATGAAGCGGTATCCGTCGATTTGCAGCGCCTGCAACATATCGCTCACCATGGGTGCGCAGGCACCGTAGTTGTCGTAGACGGCGCGGAGTGCTGTCTGATAGCGGCCCGTGAGGCTTCCCGTGGTCTGGTTGGCGAAGGCGTGTGCGTTGCGGAATGTAAGGGTATACTGAGCGAAGCTGGCGGCGTAGCCGAAGGTGCAGCCGGTGGCGTTGACGGCGGCGGCATACTGTGCGCAGCGCTGTGCCATGATGTCGACGACGTTGGAGCGCACTTCGGCCACGGGGAGTTCCGACATCTTTGCCACGGCAAGGCGCTTGACGGTGGCCGAGGGGAGGTCGACAATCTTTGTGTTTCCGTAAACGTCGGCGAGATGCAGGCTCATTATGCCCTTCTCCTTGCCCAGGGTATTGAGGGTGGCGTCGAGGTCGGCGCCGGTATGCGCTTTGAGATACTGCGAGAGGGCGAACTGCACCAGGGCGTCGGAGCACATGTCGACGTTTATTATGCTGTCGGCAAAAGCGATGTCGACGGTAAGGGTACCGTCGGCGAAAGCAGCGGATGCGCTTTCGATGAACATTTCGCTGCCGTCGGCGAGGGCGGTAAGTTCGGTGTTGATGCGGGCGGCCTGCTCGACGAGCACGCCGTTGTCGGCTTTCTTGCCCGTACACGAGGCCACGATGCCCACACATAGGGCCACGACGGCCAGCCACAGACCTTTGTTCCTTTTCATAGTCATTATTTTAGGGTTGATGATTTGCAAAGTTAGGGAAAAAATCCGAATAAGGGCCTATTTGCGGGCAAAAACATAGCTATCGGGGCGAAATCAGCACTCCGGGGGCCGGTAGTGGTGCTCGTGGGTGCACTCGGTGAGGGTGTGGTCGACAATGATGTGGCGGTTTGCCGTGGCGGCAATCTCGCTCATCTGGTGGCTTACCAAGAGTATGGTTGTGCGGTGCGAGAGGTCGGCCACAATGTCGCACATGCGGTGCTCGTAGTCGCGGTCGATGTAGCTCAGGGGCTCGTCGAGGACAAGCACGGGAGGGTCGGACACAATGGCACGTCCGAAGAGGGCGCGCTGGAGCTGTCCGCCCGACAGGCGCCCTATCGGCCGCGATGCAAGCTCCCGGAGGCCCGTGAGCTCGAGGGCGCGCGCGATGGCTTTCTTGCGGTCGGAGGCCGACAGGTTCTTGATGCCCAGCAGGCCGGAGGCCACCACCTCGCCCACGGTGATGGGGAAATGCGAGTCGACGGTGTTCTTCTGCGGCAGGTAGCCGGGGCGGTAAGGGGGCGCGGCATGGGGCATGCCGTCGGCCGAGAAGTAGTCGATATGCCCCGCGTCGGGCCTGAGGAGGCCCAGCATAAGCCTCAGCAGGGTGGTCTTGCCGCCGCCGTTGGGGCCGGTGATGGCCACGAAGTCGCCGTGGTCGACGGTGAAATTCACATCGGAAAGCACCGTTCGGCCCTCGCGGCGGAACTCCACGCCGCACATCGAGAGCAGGGGGACGCGCTCGTCGCCGGCATGGCGGCAATGGCTACAACGGCAGGGGTCGCTATGGCCTGGCAAGTGCATCGGCGGCAAGTATAAGCTGGCCTTCCCAGTCGTAGGCCATGGAGTTGATTCTTACAAGCCTCGAGCCTATGCCGGCGCTCATGGCACCGGCCTGACGGGAGTCGACGGCCTCCTGATAGAAGAAGACCGCCACGCTGTCGGCCCGAGCACGCGATATGGCCTCACCGAGTGCGCGGGCGGAAAGCTCCTTGCCTTCGGCGCCGAGGGTAAGCTGGCGCAAGCCGTAGTCGCGCGCGAAATAGCTCAGCGAGGGATGCCACACCGCGAAGCTGCGGCTGCGCACGGGAGCCAGACGCCCGGCAAGCGCCGCATCGAGGCTGTCGTAGTGGGCTACGGCGCGGTTGAGGCGTGCACGGATGCTGTCGGCCATCTCGGGGTGGAGCTTGGCGAGCACAGCGGCCATGTTGGCGGCGATGACCTTGGCCTCGCGGGCCGACGTCCAGTAGTGCGGGTCGGGAGCGCCGCTGTGGCCGTGGCCGTCGTCGCAGTCGTGGCCGTGCTCTTCGCCGGCATGGCTGTGGGTGCCGTAGATAAACTCCACGCCCTCCGACGTGTCGGCAAAGCGCGTGTCCGACGATTCGCGCAGGCGCTCCTCGAAAGGAAGCACGCCCGTGGCGAAGTAAACTTCGGCGGCATCGACACGCAGACGCTCGCCCATCGATGGCTCGAAGTTTTCCGGATCGGAACCTCGGCCGAGGAGGCTCGCTACCTCGAACTCGTCGCCCACCAGGCGCTCGAGCACGGCGCGCTGGGGCTCGACGCTCACCATAAGCAAGGGCTTGTCGGCGGCGCGACGCGAGCAAGCCGAAAGCGCGAGGACGCAAGCGGCGGCGAGGATATGCAGTGTATTGATTCTCATTTACTTATTCAAAAGACGTGCGGCCATATTCTCGGCGCCGCGGCGACCGTCGCCCATGGCGAGTATCACCGTGGCGCCACCGCGCACTATGTCACCGCCGGCATAAAGCATCGGGATGGACGAACAAAGGTCACCGTCGACGGCTATGGTGCCGCGCTGCGTCACGTCGAGACCGTCGATACTATTGGGTATCAAAGGATTGGGCGACACACCCACGCTCACAACGGCAAGGTCGATTTCTATCTCGTCGACGGCGCCGGGGATAGGTTCGGGGCTTCGGCGACCCGAGGCGTCGGGCTCGCCCAACCGCATGCGCTGTACGCGCACGGCACGCACATGTCCGCGTTCGTCGGCGAGGTACTCAACGGGGTTGGCAAGGGTGACAAACTCCACTCCCTCCTCCTTGGCGTGAAGCACTTCCTCGGCGCGGGCGGGCATCTCGGCCTCGCTGCGGCGGTAGATTATCATGGCCTTCTCTGCGCCCATGCGTCGGGCGGTGCGGACGGAGTCCATGGCGGTGTTGCCGCCGCCTATCACGGCCACGCGTCGCCCTTGGGGCGCGGGAGTGTCGTGGCCATCACGGCCGGCGCCCATGAGGTTGATGCGAGTGAGGTACTCGTTGCTCGACAGGACGCCGCAGAAGTTCTCGCCCGGGACGCCCATGAATCGCGGCAGGCCTGCGCCCGAGGCTACGAAGATGCCACGGTAGCCGCGGCTCAGGAGCTCGTCGTAGGTTATTGTCTTGCCGATGATTACGTCGGTATGGAAGCGGACGCCCATGGCGCGGAGGGCGTCGAGCTCGGCGTCGACAACGCTATTGGGGAGGCGGAACTCGGGAATGCCGTATTTCAGCACGCCGCCCACCTCGTGGAGGGCTTCGAAGACGTCGACCTCAAAGCCCATGCGGGCCATGGCGCCGGCAAACGAGAGACCTGCGGGTCCGGACCCGGCGACGGCCACGCGTATGCCGTTGGGCCCGGCCATTTCGGCCTTCGTGCCGCCGCGGGCTATCTCGCTGTCGGCGGCGAAGCGCTCGAGGTAGCCGATGGCGACGGGCTCCTTCTTCATCTTATGGTATATGCATCGGCTCTCGCACTGCTTCTCCTGGGGGCACACACGGCCACAGACGGCAGGCAGTGCGCTGGTGCGCTTGAGCACTGCGGCGGCAAGGTCGGAGCGCCCGCGCTGTATCTGCTTTATGAAATCGGGGATGGCGATGTTGACCGGGCAGCCCTCGACGCATGTTGGCGTGGGGCAGTCGAGGCATCGCGTGGCCTCGGCCACGGCCTGAGCGGCATCGAGACCGCGGTTCACCTCCTCGTTGTTGGCAACGCGATACTCCGGGTCGAGCTGGGGCATGCGCACGCGGGGCAGCTGTGTGCGCTCCTTGGCCGGCATAGCGGCGCGAAGCTCCTCGCGCCATGCCGCGTTGCGGCCGAATTCTTCTTCGTGCTTCATCATTTCTTGGTATCGTAAGCCTTCATGCGCATCATCATCTCGTCGAAGTCGACTTGATGTGCGTCGAACTCGGGGCCGTCGACGCACACAAAGCGGGTGCGCCCGCCCACGTTGACGCGGCAAGCACCGCACATGCCCGTGCCGTCGACCATGATGGTGTTGAGCGAGCAGATGGTGGGCACGTTGTATTTCTTGGTGAGAAGGGCGGTGAATTTCATCATTATCGCCGGACCGATGGCCACAACTTCGGCCACGTTCTCGCGCTGGAGCACCTCCTCGAGGCCATCGGTGACAAGGCCCTTGCGGCCCGACG
Organism: uncultured Porphyromonadaceae bacterium; assembly: GCA_902475285.1. Lineage (GTDB taxonomy): Bacteria > Bacteroidota > Bacteroidia > Bacteroidales > Muribaculaceae > CAG-873. Next base: position 5,338 of record CABRZA010000072.1, on the reverse strand, counting down.
AACCGTCGTCGGTCATGACGATGACCTCGTCGGAGTGGCGGCTCACCTCGTCTTCGAGAATCACGAGGTCCTTGCTGCGTGCGGCGAGGATGCTCACCACGCGGTTGCCGGCGGCCTTCATGCCCTTAACTATGGGCAGCAGGGGGGCTATGCCCACGCCACCGCCACAGCACACCACAGTGCCCTGGCGCAGAGCTATGTCGGTGGCGCGACCGAGCGGGCCGACAAGGTCGGTGAGGCTGTCGCCCGGTTCGAGGGCGCAAATCTTGCGCGTCGACACGCCCACGGCCTGCACAACAAGCGTGATGGTGCCGGCGGCTATGTCGGCATCGCTGATAGTGAGGGGGATACGTTCACCGCCATCGCCGCAGCGCACTATCACGAAATGTCCCGGCTTGCGTGCGCGCACCACATCGGGGGCCTCCACCACAAGCTGAACCACATTTTCCGAAAAGTGCTTCTTTCCAACTATCCGGTTCATAATATGAAGAATTAAATGGCCATAGAATTGGAGCACTCGGAGGTCTTGGAGTGCTCAGAGGTCTCGGAGTGCTCTTAATAATTCTTAGTGTGCGGCGACGAACTCGTCTAGGAAGCGGCGGTCGTTCTCGGAGAAGAGGCGGAGGTCCTTGACCTGGTATTTCAGGTTGGTAATACGCTCGATGCCCATGCCCAGGGCGAAGCCGGAGTATTCCTTGGGGTCGATGCCGCAGGCTTCGAGTACGTTGGGGTCGACCATTCCGCAGCCCAGAATCTCAACCCAGCCCGTGCCCTTGCAGAATGAGCATCCCTTTCCGCCGCAAAGATTGCAGCTGATGTCCATCTCGGCCGAGGGCTCGGTGAAGGGGAAGTAGCTCGGGCGGAGACGAATGTCGGTCGAGGGGCCGAACATTTCGCGTGCGAAATAAAGAAGCGTCTGGCGCAGGTCGGCGAAAGTGACGCCCTTGTCGATATAGAGCGCCTCCACCTGGTGGAAGAAGCAGTGAGCGCGTGCCGAGATAGCCTCGTTGCGGTAGACGCGGCCGGGGCAGATGATGCGGATGGGCGGTTTCTGGGAGGTCATGACGCGCGTCTGCACCGACGAAGTGTGGGTGCGCAGGAGCACGTCGGGTTGGCGGCCAATGAAGAAGGTGTCCTGCATGTCGCGCGCAGGATGGTCGGGAGCGAAGTTGAGCGACTCGAACACATGCCAGTCGTCCTCAATCTCGGGACCCTCGGCAATGGTGAAGCCCAGACGGCGGAAAATGTCGATAATCTGCTCGCGCACAAGCTGGAGGGGGTGACGTGTGCCCGTTCGTTCGGGCGCCGGTGTGCGCGTAAGGTCGAGGAGGTCGGCGCTCTCGGCGCACTCCGTGGCCGCACGGAGACCGTTGATATGCTCGGTGGCAAAGGCCTTCAACTCGTTTATAAGCTGACCAATCTCGCGCTTCTGCTCCGCAGGCACGCTGCGGAAATCATTCATGAGGGCGTTGACGGCGCCCTTCTTGCTCAAATATTTAATACGCAGAGCCTCGACATCGTCGGCCGTAGCAGCCGTGACGCCAGCAATCTCCGCGCGCAAAGCATTAATTCTTTCTTTCATCGATGATGTCGGTATTTTGCCGCAAAAATACGAATAATTTTCCACACTACGCCCACGGCGTCCGATTTTTTTCACCCACCGCACGCGGCAGCACACCTGCATCATGCCGAAAAATTTTTTTGGCGGGAATTTTGATGAAAAGTTGGTGGGATAAAAAAAAGTTTGTAACTTTGCAGTCGCAAACGCCGCAATAGCTCAGTTGGTAGAGCATTTCATTCGTAACGAAAAGGTCGTGGGTTCGAGTCCCACTCGCGGCTCTCAACAAGGTTGACGATTCGATGCCAAGGGCATTGGTTGTCAACCTTTTTCATGGTGTGCATTTTGGATGTTTCCAAATACGCGAGTGGGCCGACACCCACTCGGATAAAAATATCGCCGCTGACGCGGCTTGTCCGCTTTATTGTTGATTTACACGGGCTTACGCCCGTGCCTACAAAATTGTCGCCGCTATGCGGCTTTTGGCACGACATTTAGTCGTGCCTTTAAAGCAAACGACATTGTATAGCGTTCCTACCAAGCTGGCCGACAGCAACTTACTGTGTACTCTTCCAGCTCTCCTTATTGGCGCCGACTTCGTTCGAGTCGCCGCGCGATGCGCGTGTCGGCTTCGGCCGCCTTGTTGTCGTAGAGACACTTATGCAGCCGCGCACGACAATAATAGAGGTCGGCGTTGTCGGGAAATTTCTCTATTCCCTCGGCCAGCACCGTTCCGGCCTCGCTGTAGCGCTCCGAGTCGATAAGCACGTTGGCGAGAATGTCGTAATAGTCGGCCTGCGGGTCGAAGCTGAGCACGCGCCGCAGGTAGGGCTCTGCCTTGGCATACTGCCGGGTGGCGGTGAGATATGCCGCCATCGCCGTGGCCGTGCTCTGGCTCTCGGGTTGGAGCGCCGACAGGACATCGAAGTCGGCGTGCGCCGTGGCCGTGTCGGCATACGCCAGCGAGAGCATGCCTCGCAGATAGCGCCCCTCGGCGTTTACCGAATCGAGCTCAATGAGCCTGTCGAGGTCGGCACGCGCAGCGGCGTCGCGCCGCATCTTCAACAGCACGCGCGCACGATTTGCGAGCACCGTACGCATAGCCGGCGCACGGCGCAAAGCCTCACCGAAAGCCTCGAGCGCCAGACTGTCGCGGTCGAGATAGGAGTATACCATACCGAGGTTCGACAGCAGAAGCACATTCTGCGGCGCGTGGGGCTCTACGGCCATGGCCTCGTGGATGCGTTGTGCCGCGCTCTCGTAGTCGCCCGCGGCAATGGCCTTGTCGGCCTGTTCCGACAGAAGGAAGTAGGGGTCCTCCTCGTCGGGCTCGGCGGCATGGCAACAAAGCGACGCCAGCGCCACAATCACGGCGGCAGCCAAGGGCCCTCTCATCGCTTGGCAGGCTTTTCGGGAGCGAAGGCATCGGGATAGTCGAGATGCTGGCGCTTGTGCGTCATCGCCCATATTATCAAGAAGATACCACCTATTACGAAAGGTATGCTCAGGAGCTGCCCCATGTTGAGGGCCATGCCGGCCTCGAAGGACACCTGGTCGTTCTTGATGAATTCTATAAGGAAACGCGCCCCGAAAGTACCCACAAGGAATGTGCCGAAAAGGAGGCCGGGACGCTCGCCGGCGTTGCGCTTCCAGTACATCCACATCATCAGGCCGAAGAGGGCTAGATAGCACAGCGCCTCATAAATCTGCGTGGGGTGGCAGGCCTGCGGAGCGAACTCACGCTGCCATTCGACCGAACGAACGAACTTGAAGCCCCACGGCAGGTCGGTTGGATAGCCGAATATCTCGCTGTTCATAAGGTTGCCTATGCGTATGAGGCATCCCACGAGGGCAATCGCCACCGTAAGGCGGTCGAAGGTCCACAGCGGGTTGCGCTTTGTGGTGAATATCGAGAATAGTATTACGGCCATAATTATGCCTATGGCACCTCCGTGGCTGGCAAGGCCGCCTTCCCACGTGGCGAGTATCTTCCAGGGATGGGCGCTGTAATAGTCCCATTGATAGAAGAACACATGCCCCAGGCGCGAGCCCACCAAAGTAGCCACGCCCACATATATGAGCAGTATGCCCATCCAGCGCTCCGGGGCACCCTCGCGCTTGAACATCCGGGCCACCACGTTGAAGCCCAGCCAGAAGCCTATGGCGAACATGAGCCCGTACCAGCGGACGGTGACGAAGCTGTCGAATATTTCGGGGCGTACGTCCCAGGTGATGAAAGCGGGAAGTGATGATAGCATGGTTTATTGTTTGTTGAAGTATTCTTTTGTAGCTTTGCGCACCTTGGGGCTCAGGAGGAGCACGGCGGTCATCGTAGGTATGGCCATAAGCGCGTAGAAGAGGTCGCATGCACCCACTGCGGCTTCGAGGGGAACGACGGCGAACACTATCAGCGAGGCCAGGAAAGCCCAGCTGTAATAGCGTCCCTTGCGCGTGCCGAAGAGATAGTTGGCGCACGTCGTGCCGTAGAACGAGTATGAGAACATCGACGACATAGCGAAGCACACCACCACGCACATCAGCAGTATGTCGCCTGCCGGGATGGCGTTGCGGAATGCCTGCATGGCCACCTCGAGGCCCTTCACGCCGTCGACGTCGATGTTTCCGCAGAGAAGTATGGCCACAGCCGTAAGCGTGCACACGAGTCCCGAGTCGATGCTCGGGCCGAGCATGGCAATGAGGCCCTCGCGGACGGGCTGCTTGTTGCGCGACGCTCCGTGCATTATCGAGGCCGTGCCTATGCCGGCGTCGTTGACCAGCGCCGCACGCCGCGCGCCTATGATGGCTATGCCGGCGAGGGCGCCGAAGCCCGCACGGAGGTTGAATGCCTCGGCGAAGATGCTCTTGAACACGGCGGGGACGCCGTCGAGGTTAGTGACAATGATGAAGAGCACCATCAGGAAGTAGAGACCCACCATGAACGGAACCATCACCGTGGCCACACGCGCTATGCGCTTGATGCCGCCGAGTATCACCACGCCCACTATCAGGGCTATGGCGCAGCCGAAGAGCAGGCGGTACACGCGCACGTTGTCGAGCCCGAGCCAGCCGCCGAGAGTGGTAGCGAAGCCGTTGGTCTCTATTGCCTCGGGGGTGGTGAAGGTGGTCATCAGGGCCTCGGTCAATTGGTTGGCGTTCATTATGCACAGGGTGCCGAAGAGGCCGGCGACGGCGAAGAAGCGGGCCAGCGGCGTCCATTTCTTGCCCAGGCCCTGCTCTATAATGTGCATCGGGCCGCCCTGGGGAGCGCCCGTGTCGTCGCGGCCCTTGTACATTATGGCAAGCACGCCCTCATGGTATTTTGTGGCCATGCCCACAAGCGCGCTCACCCACATCCAGAATATCGCCCCGGGGCCGCCCATGACGAGCGCTATGGCCACGCCGGCAATGTTGCCCAACCCCACGGTGGCGGCAACTACCGAGGCAAGAGCCTGGGCCGACGATATCTGACCCGTGGTCTCGCCACCGTCCTTCTTGTGGCGAAGCTCGCGCAATGCGGCGGGCAGACGCCGCACCGACACCGCCCCCGAGCTTATGAAAAGATAAAGACCGCCGCCTATCAGCAGGAAAAACAGCGGGTAGCCGCAGAGTATCTCGGCGGCGTCTATGATGAGTTGTCCTATTTTGTCGAGCATATCTGCAAAGTTACGCACTTATCGCCACACTGCGCACATCCCTACCCCGAATTAACAGAATTTATAAGCAAAAGGGGGTGTTGCAAAATAGATGTTTTTAGAATGTACAGCCTGGGCGGGCGCAATA
>CABRZA010000071.1 GCA_902475285.1 uncultured Porphyromonadaceae bacterium | reverse complement strand
AGCTCTTGACAGCCGACTGGAAGTATGTAATTTTGCGGCGTGAATCATCACAAATGCCGTGAAAATATCCTCGGACACCTGTTTTGAAATTTTAACCTAAAAATACCGCTACTCAACACCAACCTCATCAATCAAAATGAAAAAGTATTTATCCACACTATTTCTGCTTCTGCTCGCGCTGCCGGCTTTTGCCGAGGGTTTGCGGGTGACGGGCGTCGTGTCGTCGGCCGACGACGGCGAGCCTCTTATAGGAGCATGGGTAGTCGACGGCTCTAACAAACGCAACGCCGTCACCACCGACATCGACGGTGTATATGTCATCACCGTCGAGCCGGGTTCGACCATAACCTTCTCCTATGTGGGATGCGAGAAGGTTGAGAAGAAAATCACCGAGGCCGGAACTCTCGACGTCGTCCTGCACAGCAACAACGTGCTCGACGAGGTTGTGGTAGTGGGCTACGGCACCATGAAGAAGAGCGACCTCACCGGCTCCGTCACCACTGTGGCTTCCGAGCAGCTGAAAAAGACGCCTTCGCCCTCGTTGGCCAACGCCCTTCAGGGTCAAGCCGCCGGCGTCACGGTCAACAGCCTGTCCGGCCGACCGGGCGCTCAGGCCGAGGTGCGTATACGCGGCGTGGGCACCGTGCACGACTCCTCTCCTATATATGTAGTCGACGGTGTGATTACCGACGACATCACATTCCTGTCGCCCAACGACATCGCAAGCACCGAGATTCTTAAAGACGCTTCTGCCGCCGCAATCTACGGTTCGCGCGGCGCCAACGGTGTGATTATCGTTACCACCAAGACCGGACGCACCAACCAGAAGGCTTCAATCACCCTCGACGCCTATGTGGGCGTGCAGCAACGCTGGAAGAAACTCGACGTGATGAATGCCAAGGACTTCGCCGACACCTACGTGGCCATCAACGGCAACGCTTCGTCGAAGAAATACTACGCCGAGAACGGCTTCAACAAATGGCTCGGCCTCTACAAGGGCCTGCGCTCGTCCGACTACTACCCCACCGTCTACGACCCCGAAACCAATCCTACGGGCTTCGACTACTCGGCCGTCGACACCGACTGGCAGGACGAAGTGTTCCGCGACGGTATGATTCAGAACTATCACCTCTCCATCGACGGCGGCGGCGAGAAGTTCACCTACTCGATGAGCGGCAGCTGGTTCAAGCAGGAAGGCATTATCATGGGCTCGGATTACAGCCGTTTCACCGGGCGCCTCAACACCAGCTACCAGGCCACGCCCTGGCTCAAGGTGGGCGAGAACATCTCCTTCACCTCGTCGGTGGCCAAGAACGCCTACGAGAGCGGCGACAACAGCGAGAGCGCCGGCGCCAACATCATATCGGCCGCCTTCGCCATGGCTCCCTGGGACCCCACGCACTATCCCGAAGGCGCCGAAAACCGCAAGGGCAAGGACCTCGGCGGCCAGATTTCGGCCGGTTCGAACTTCAAGAACGTCACAAACCCCTTCAGCATGATCGAGTACAGCAACCCCAAGGTGCGCAACGAGCGCTGGGTGGGCAACGTATTCGCCGAAATCACTCCCATAAAGCATCTTACCTTCCGCAGCAGCTTCAGCTTCGACTACCGCATAACCACCGACAAGAGCTTCATGGCTGCCTACGAGCACTCCACCTACGACCTCCGCAAGAAAAACTTCCTCTCGTCGAGCATGTCGCGTGCCTACTATTATAATGTCGACAACGTGCTCACCTATGCCCGCACCATCGGCAAGCACGACTTCTCGGCCATGGCCGGCCAGACTGTCGAGGAGTACAGCTACTACTCCATCGGCAACTCCGGTGCCAACATCATCAACCCCGTCGAGAAAAACTGGTACCTCTCGCAGGTTACCGAAGACTTCGGCCGCCCCTCCGACTCCGTGGCCCGCAACCGCCGCTTCTCCTGGATAGGCCGTCTGCATTACAGCTTCGACCAGCGCTACCTCGCCACCGTTACTTTCCGTGCCGACGGCTCGAGCAAGTTCCCCGAAAAGGCATGGGGCTACTTCCCCTCCTTCGCTCTGGCATGGCGCATCAACCAGGAGTCGTTCCTCAGCGACTTCACACCCCTCACCAACCTCAAGCTGCGCTTGGGCTGGGGTAAGGTAGGCAACGACAACATAGGCAACGATTCGTTCGTACTCAATATGTTCAACAACGGCCCGACATTCGTCGACTATGTCTTCGGTGCAAATCAAGCACTCGCTCCGGGCGCCACCGTCCTCACATGGATCAACCGCGGCGGCCACTGGGAGAACACCGAGCAGTGGAGCTTGGGCGTAGACTTCGGATTCTGGAACAACCGACTCACCGGTTCGGTCGACGGTTTCATCCGCGACACCAACGACATGCTCATGCACGTTATCGCCCCCGCGCATGTGGGCAACCGTTACAGCGCCACTGCCAACGTGGGCAAGGTACGCAACAAAGGCATTGAAATCACCCTCGAGCACCGCAACAATATCGGTAAGGACTTCTCCTACACCGTCGGCGGCAATGTCAGCTTTATCCACAACGAGCTCACGGCCCTCAACGGCGGCGCGCCCATCTATACCAACTTCGAAGGCGTGCAGGTTGTCGACCAAGGACACTCGCTCTACTACTTCTACGGCTACAACGACCTCGGCGTCTTCCGCACCGACCAGGAAGCCCTCGACTATCTCCACGGCTACACCGCCGAGAGCATACCCTATCACGCCGGCGACACCAAATACGCCGACAACGACGGCAACGGCATAATCGACGGCAACGACCGCGTGGACCTCGGCTCCTCCATACCCTGGCTCAACTACGGCCTCAACCTCGGCGCTTATTGGAAGGGCTTCGACCTCCAGCTCTTCTTCCAGGGCGTGGGCGGCAACAAAATCTACAACCAGATGCGTCACCGCCTCGAAAGCGACGGCAGCACTTCTGTACTCTCGCCCGTGATGGCCGACGCCTGGACGGTCGACAACCCCGACGGCAGCATAGCCAACCCGCGCAACTCCATCAACTACAAGGTCAGCGACCGCTTCCTCGAATCGGGCTCCTACTTCCGTCTCAAAAATCTCCAGGTGGGCTACTCGCTGCCGCGCAAGCTCATCGCCAAGGCCGGTTTCGAGAGTTGCCGCTTCTACGCCCAGGCTTCCAACCTCTTCACCGCCACAAAATACAAGGGTTACGACCCCGAGGTATCGGGCGGCGTTGACAAGGGCAACTATCCGCAGGCCCGCACATTCCTCTTCGGTGTCAACATCGTATATTAAAGCACCTTAACCGACAGCATCAATGAAAACTATCCGCAAATACATATTCATGGCGCTTTGCGCCGCCGCCGCCTCGCTTACCGGGTGCAACGACTGGCTCAAAGAAGAGAATCCGGGCAGCATACGCTTCGACGACTTCTATACCGAAGGCACGGTGTGCATCCAAAACGTCAACGCCTGCTATGTGCCCATGGCTTGGGAGTTCAACAACACTTATTTCCCCGAATGGTATCTGGGCGACGTGCCTTCCGACGACGCGCTCAAAGGCGGCCAGAACCTGGCCGACGGCGGCGACCTCTACGACCTTGAAAACTTCAAGATAAATCCCAACAACGCCATTCTTCTCGACTATTACCGCGCCAAATTCCAGGGTGTGCAGCGCTGCAACCTCGCCTTGCAGCAGGTGCCCACCGTCGAGCCCGATGCCACGCTCAGCGCCGAGCGTCAGGAGTGCCTCATGGGCGAGGCCTACTTCCTCCGCGCCTTCTACTACTTCCAGCTGGTGCGTGTCTTCGGCGGCGTGCCCCTCATCGACCATGTGATAGACTCGAGTACACAATGGCGCCAGCCCCGTGCCACGGCCGAGGCCGTCTACGAGCATATCATTCAGGACCTCATCGACGCCGAGAAGCGCCTGTGGAACAAGTCGCAGTACAGCGACGAAGACCTCGGCCGCGTCACCAAGGGCGCCGCGCAGGCCATGCTCTGCAAGGTATACCTCTACATGCACGCCTACGACGAAGCATACACTTGGGGTAAGAAATGGGTCGACGACCAGTACCGCGCCGGTGAGTACAGTCTCTGCGCCGACTTCGGCGACAACTTCACCCTTGCCGGTGAGAACGGGCCCGAGAGTGTCTTCGAAATACAGTATATGGAAGACCCGACCAGCGACTACGGCGAAGGCTTCGGCTTCACCCGAGGCACCATGACTACCAAGCTCTCGCGTCCGCGCTGCAGCTCGCTCCAAACCCGCGGCGGATGGGGCTTCGGCCATCCTACCTTCGACCTTTACAATGAGTTCGAACCCGGCGACCCGCGCCGCGATCTCACCATAGGCGTTCCCGAAGGCGAAGACCGTGAGGAAGTTGAGGTTAACTATCTCGGCAATCCCAATTACAACCGCAAGATCTGCTATTGGGAGCACGGCGACTTCCCCGCGCTGAGCCACGACACCCGTTCGCCTTTCAACTACCGCGTGATGCGCGCCTCCGACGCCCTGCTGCTCTTCGGCGAAGCCGCCCTCGAAAGCGGCAAGAGCCTTACCGATGCCAAATGGGCTCTCGAAGAAGTGCGTGGCCGCGCCCGCCGTATGGCTGCCGATGCCACGGTTCTCCCGCAGTTCCCGGCATACAACGGCTACAGCGACACCCCCGACGACCTCCGCAAGGCCATCCGCCACGAGCGCCGCATGGAGCTTGCAATGGAAGGCCACCGCTGGTTTGACCTTGCCCGCTGGGGCGTGCTCTACGACGTGCTCGACAAGGACCACGGCACCTACGGCAGCAAGGAGTCGGCCGAAGTGCGTGCCGAAATGGCAAACTTCATCGTGGGCCGCAACGAGCTTTACCCCATTCCCGCCGAAGAGCTCGACCTCAATCCCATGGAACAGAATCCGGGGTATTGATCACAGAGCACTCGGAGATCTTCTGAATAATTAGCAAAATCACCTCCCCTCCGGCGCCACGTCGCCAGCCTGCGGGCGCCGGAGCATAACCACCACTTCAAGAACCGAAAACTACTGAAACCTTATTAGTTAACCTAAAAACATTTTTCAAGTATGAAAAAATCTATCCTTCTTCTCGCCGCTGCCGCCGCTACTCTCGGCGCAGCCGCACAGGGTGCCGTAGCTCCCGGCATCGCACGTGTCCTCGAAGGCGGCCAGCTGGCTACCCTTGAATATGTGGTGCTCGACGAATTCACCGTCGCCGACCTCGAAAGCAAAGGCGTTGCCTGCACCTACTTCGGCCCGAACGATGCCGGCCGCAACCTCTACATCTGGGCCAGCGGTGAAACCCTCAAGGCCTACGAGGCCGGTATGCCCGGCGTCGACGACCAGACCGCCGGCTTCCTCTCGCTCGAAGTAGTGGCTCCCGCCGGATGGTCGGGCGCAGGCTACAACATCGCCGCCTCCGAACCCGCCAACACCGCTATGTGGAACGACGACACCCACTTCCACATGGCCTACTGCACTCCCAACGGCAACGGTCCCTCCTCGATTGCCATCACCGTGGGCGACAAAGACCAGAGCAACACCCCGGCTAAATTTGCCGTAGGTCCGGCCTTCGACGACAACGGCACCGTCATTCCCTCCGCCGGTCCCGCCTGCACCGACGAATGGCAGGCTGTCGACATGACCTTCGCCGAGCTTAAAAAGATTTGGCCCAGCTTCCAGTATCAGGCCGTAGCCAACTGGACGGGCAACATCATGGCCTTCGTTCCCGGCGGTGTCCCCGGCAAGACCTTTGCCTTCGACGCCGTATACTTCTACAACTATAAGGACGGCGGCGCTGTGAACAGCGTGGCTGCCGACGACATGATGGTCATCACCGGTCGCACCGTCAATGTGCACGGCACAGCCGGTATCACTCTCTTCGACATCACCGGCAAGACCGTGAAGGCTACCGCCGGCACAGTGCTCGGCCTCAACGACGTTCCCGCAGGTATCTATCTGGTGAAGTCGGGCAAGACCGTCCGCAAGGTCGTTGTTAAGTAATATCACAGTTATACTAAGGTAAGTAAAGATTGCACACTTGCCGGGGCGGGGGCCCCGCCCCGGCATTTTTTATCTCCCTCCTCCCGAGCGCATCAGCCTCCCCCATATCGAATCAAGTGAACATTCCGGCAGCCCCTGCGGCGGCCCTCCTATCCTGAAAATACCAATACCACAAGTATATATGCAACCCCGAAATATACTCCTTGCCGCTCTTATGCTTTGTGCCGGCGGTGCTTTCGCCGCCGAGCCCCAGGACGGTACCGGCGAAACCGACGGTTACCGCCTGGTGTGGCAAGACCTCTTCGATGCCGAGAGCATCAACCCCGAGCGCTGGGACATTGAAGTGAACGGCGCTGGCGGCGGCAACAACGAGCTCCAGTACTATACCGACCGCGAGAGCAACATCCGCCTCGGCCTCGACGACCGCGGCAACGGCTGCCTCATAATCACCGCCCGACGCGAAGCCTACAAGGGCAAGAGTTTCACGTCAGGCCGCCTCAACAGCAAGAACCGCGTAGCCTTCACACACGGCAAAGTCGAAGCCGCCATCAAGCTCCCCAAAACCGCCAATGGTCTTTGGCCCGCGTTCTGGATGATGGGCAACGACTACGACGAGGTCGGCTGGCCAAAGTCGGGCGAAATCGACATCATGGAGTTCGGTCACTCAAACGCCTTCGGAGCCCAGAAGCAGGAGTATTATTTCAACGGAGCATGCCACTGGGGCCAGGGATGGCCCGCAGCAAGCTATGCCCACAGCATAATCAACAAGTACAGCCTGCAGGACGGCGAATTCCACATATACACCTGTATTTGGGACGAGAACCGCATAGCCATGTATGTCGACATGGACAAGTATCCCGAACAGGAGCCTTATTACGCCATGGATATCCCGTGCAACGAGCCCGACAACGAGTGGTCGCCGGGCAACTACTTCCACAAGGACAACTTCATACTCTTCAATATGGCCGTGGGCGGCAATTTCCCCGGCATCCACGACGCGGCCGGCATAACGGCACTCAACGACGCCAACGGTCAGGAGGCATCGATGTATGTCAACTATGTCAAAATCTATCAGAAAGGCACACCCGACGAGACCCTTTTCACGCTTGCGCCGGGCGATGTGGCCGGTGTGTCGGCAGTCGAATCCGCCGCAACATGGCGCATGGCCGCCGGTGAAATCATCGCCGACGAAGCCGTCGACATGGCGCTCTACGACCTTTCGGGCCGCTGCGTCGTTTCCGCAAGCCTTGCCGTGACCATGAGCCTCGCCGGTGTGCAGCCCGGAGTGTATGTGCTCCGTGTGGGCTCCGCGACAGCAAAAATTGCAGTGCGTTGAATTCCATGCCGCATATTCTTGAAATGAAACGCATTATAGTACAGGCCTTTGCCATAGCCATGGCTTTCACGGCCTCTGCAGGCAACAATCTTCCGGCCCATTTCGACGCCACTGCATATCGTTTGGCGTGGTCCGATGAGTTCGACGGCACCGCTCTCGACCGCGACACATGGAACGTGGAGGACAACGGCACGGGCTGTGGCAACAACGAGTTGCAGTACTACATCGACTCGCCTTCTACCGTGAGCGTTGCCGACGGTTGCCTCGTGCTCACCGCGCGCCGCCAGAACTACGGCGACAGCCATAAGTTCGTGTCGGGCCGCATCAACAGCTGCGGCAAGAAGGCCTTCACATACGGTATCGTCGAAGCCGCCATCAAGCTCCCCGCCACCTCCGACGGGTTGTGGCCGGCGTTCTGGATGATGGGCAACGACATCAGCATCAACGGTTGGCCTGCCTGCGGCGAGTGCGACATCTTGGAGATGGGACATGCCGACGGTATTGCCTCCGGCAGCCAGACGAAGCTCTTCAACGGTGCCGTGCATTACGGCCCCGACGCCGCCCACCATCACCAGCAGGTAGGGGTAGGGCAGACTGATTACAGCCTTCAGGACGGCGAATTCCATCACTTCTACGCCGTGTGGACGCCCGAAAGCATCAGCATGTATGTCGATGCCGACCCCGAGCCTTATTTCGTCCTCGACATCAGCAAGAATGCCGTCACGGGTCCGGAAAGCACGGGCAACTATTTTCACAAACCTGCTTTCCTGCTGTTCAATCTCGCCGTCGGCGGCGACTTTACCGGTATCCACGACCCGGCGGCCATCACCGCCTTGGGTGCCGGTAAAGGATCGGAGGCTTCTATGCTCGTCGATTATGTGCGTGTCTACGCTCCCGCCGACATGGCCGACAATAAAGAATAATCATAAAAACACAAGTATATGACAATCAATAAAATTCTTGCCATAGGAGCCGCCGGCGCAGCCCTTGCGCTGGGTGCCTGCTCGTCGGGTGCCGGAAGCGCCGGCGCCGACTACGACAAGGAAGTCGAGGCCCTGCTCAAGCAGATGACCCTCGAAGAAAAGATAGGTCAGCTCAACCAGCGTACAGGCGTGGGTCTGGCCGAGGAGATGGTGGCCTCCATCCGCAGCGGCGCCGTGGGCTCGCTGCTCAACGAGGTCGACCCCGAAACTGTCAACGCCCTCCAGCGCGAGGCCGTGGAAAACAGCCGTCTCGGCATTCCCCTGATATTTGCCCGCGACGTCGTACATGGCTTCAAGACCATGTACCCCATACCCTTGGGCCAGGCCGCCACATGGAATCCGGCCCTCGTGGAGGAAGGTGCCCGTGTAGCTGCCGACGAGGCTTCGTCGGTGGGTATACGCTGGACATTCTCTCCTATGCTCGATATTGCCCGCGACAGCCGTTGGGGCCGAATTGCCGAAGGCTTCGGCGAAGACCCTCTGCTCACGTCGGTACTCGGCGAGGCTATGATCAAGGGCTATCAGGGTGACGACCTTAGAAAGCCCAACACCATGGCCGCCTGCGCAAAGCACTTCGCCGGCTACGGCTTTTCGGAGAACGGCAAGGACTACAACAGCGTGTGGATGTCGGAGTCGCGCCTCCGCGACGTGGTGCTGCCGCCCTTCAAGGCTGCCGCAAAGGCCGGTGCCGCAACTTTCATGTGCTCATTCAACGAAATAAACGACGAGCCCACAAATGCCAGCAGCCGTCTGTTGCGCGACATTCTCCGCTGTGAGTGGGGATGGGACGGCATGATGGTGTCCGACTGGGGTTCGATAATGCAGATGATCGCCCAGGGGCATGTGGCCGACCTCCGCGAGGCATCGGCCGTGGCCGCCACCGCAGGCGTCGACATGGACATGGAGAGCCACGCATATTCGCAGCACCTCAAGGACCTCGTGGAGAAAGGTGAGGTGAGCGAGGCCACTATCGACGGCCTGGTGCGCAACGTGCTCCGCCTCAAATACCGTCTGGGCCTTTTCGACCATCCTTACGTCGACCTCGACAGCGCCCGTCGCTTCTACACCGACGCCAATCTCGACGGTGCGCGCCGCGCCGCCGAGGAGAGCGCAATTCTTCTGACCAACAACGGCGTGCTTCCTCTTGCCGACAATGTCGGCCGCATAGCCGTAACCGGCCCGATGATGGACGCCAAGCACGACCAGAACGGCACATGGTGTTTCGACCTCGAGAAGGAGCACACCGTGACACCTCTGGAAGCTCTCACCGAGATGTACGGCGCCGACCGCATCATCGCCGCTCCCGGCCTGACTTATAGTCGCGAGCGCAACGCCGATGCCATACGCCGTGCCGCCGCACAGGCTGCCAAGGCCGACGTTATCCTCTTTTTCGGCGGCGAGGAAGCCGTGCTCTCGGGCGAGGCACACTGCCGCGCCGACATCAGCCTCCCCGGCGACCAGACCGCGATGTTGCGCGCTCTTAAAGCCACCGGCAAGCCCGTAGTGGCTGTAATCATGGCCGGCAGAGCCCTCACCATCCCCGAAGAAAGCCGTCTGGCCGACGCCGTGCTCTATGTGTTCCATCCCGGCACTATGGGCGGCCCGGCATTGGCCAACATCATTTCCGGCAAGGTCAACCCCTCGGGACGTCTGCCCATCACTATGCCCAAGATGGTGGGCCAGCTTCCGCTCTACTACGCCCACAACAACACCGGCCGCCCCGCCGAGACAATAGCCTACATCGACTCGCTCGAACTTGAGGCCGGGCAGACATCCACCGGCTGCACGAGCTTCTATCTCGACGCCGGCGACGGCCCCCTCTATCCCTTCGGTTATGGCCTCAGCTACACCACCTTCGCCTACGGCCCCGTTGAGCTTTCGGCCACAGAGATTCCTGCCGACGGCAACCTCACCGTGAGCTGCGACGTGACCAACACCGGCACCCGCGAAGGCGCCGAAGTGGTGCAGCTCTATATCCGCGACCTCGTGGGCAAGCTCGTGCGACCCGTGCGCCAGCTCAAAGGCTTCGAGAAAATCACCCTTGCTCCCGGCGAGACGCGCAAGGTGACATTCACCCTGGGTGCCGACGACCTCGCATACACCGACAACAACTCGCAGGTCGTCGTCGAGCCCGGAGATTTCCAGGTATGGGTGGCCCCCGACGCGCAATCGGGCGAACCCGCAATGTTTGCAATAAAATAAAACAATGATATGAAAGCTATTACGATTTGTGCCGTGTGTGTGGCCGCACTTTTGGCTCTCCCTGTGCAGGCCAAGAGCCCCAAGCGTGGCGTCAGCGAGAACGCTTTCCAGTATGCCACGCAGCTCGAGCCTTTGGCTCCGGGCGTGGGATGGTTCTACAACTGGGGGCAGCAGCCCAGCTCGCAGGAGGTGGCCGACTGCGACCTCATGGAGTACTGTCCCATGGCATGGAACGGCGGATACAACGCCGAGGCCATACGCAACTACTGCAAGACACATCCTCAGGCAAAGTATATCCTCGGCTTCAACGAGCCAAACTTCACCAACCAGGCCGACATGACGCCCCAGGCCGCCGCCGCAAAGTGGCCCGAGCTCAAGGCCATGGCCGATGAACTTGGCATGAAGCTTGTGGCGCCGGCCATGAATACGTCGCCCAATCCTCCCTATCAGGACCCCACTAAGTGGTTCGATGAGTTCGTGGCCATCGTCGGCCTCGACGCCTTCGACTATGTGGCCGTCCACAGCTACGGCGGTCTGACTGCAATGCAGAATATCGCCACGTCGTTCCACGACCGTTATGGCAAGGACGTATGGGTCACTGAGTTCTGCTTCTGGCCCAACGAGGGCAATCCCAACTCCTACGTTGCACCCTCCACACAGATAAGCTCGATGGTGTCGAGCCTCGAATGGCTTGAAAAGACACCCTGGATTTTCCGCTACGCATGGTTCAAGCCCGTGGGTCTGGTAAACTCGTCGAAAGGTCCCAACTACGGCCTTCTCATGCCAAAGAACGGTTCGGGTCCTCGTGAACTCTCCGAGCAGGGATTCGTCTACACCTATATGAGCGACTTTGATGCCGACGTATGGCACGGCGTGGGAGAGCTTGTGCCCGCCACGGAGTACATCGCCTCGTCGCTCATCAGCCTTGGTAAAGGTGCCAATGAGACTTGCTCCAAGCCCATAGAGGTTAGCCAGTTCAATGCCGGCGCTACACTCGACTATCAGTTCGACGTTCCCTCGGCCGGCGAGTATACACTCGAACTCACCGTAACCGGCGAAGGCGAGCCCGTGCGCTACGACCCGAACATCGCCCTCGTGGCCGTCAACGCCGACGGCAGCGACGGTGCCGAGCTCCATGCCTCCAAGACGTTTACACTCCCCGGCAACCATACCGACTATAAGACCGTCACCTTCCCCGTGACGCTTGCCGCCGGCCATGTCACCCTGCGTGTGAAAGACACCAATCCCTACCGTCCTTCGGGTGTGCGCATATCCACTGTGCGCCTCGTCGACAATGCCGGCGTGGAAGGTGTGCGCGTCGATTCATCCGATGCCCCGGCAGAGTACTACACTCTTCACGGCGTCCGCGTGGAGCGTCCGCAGAGCGGCATCTACATCGAGCGCCGCGGCACCGCAGCCCGCAAGGTATATGTGAAATAATGTACTCATAAAATAAGTCTCGGCGCTCCCGGAAGTGATTCCCGGAGCGCCGAGCTGTTGCTTTAGTTTATTAGAATTTTTGTTGCCATCATGTCGATTTTTTCGTGATATGCCCTCTGCAAATCATTGGGCAAGAACGACATGTCGATCAACTCATGCCATTTTGGAATGGCTTTGGCGAATCGGCTGAAAAGGTTTGCTATGGCTTTATCATCCATGCCGGTGTCGCTCATTGCCTTTTCGAAGTCGGCGCGTTTTATTCGTTTCTTCTTGCCGTTCAGTGTCAGTGCCAATTCTTCATCGTCCTCAGGCATGGCGAGGGCTGTGGAAAGAAGG
>CABRZA010000070.1 GCA_902475285.1 uncultured Porphyromonadaceae bacterium | reverse complement strand
AGCCGCATAGCGGCGACATTTTTGTAGGCACGGGCGTAAGCCCGTGTAAATCAAAAAAAAGCATAAACAAGCCGCGTAGCGGCGACACTATAATCCGAGCGGGTATAAGCCCGCTCGTTTTTTGTATAAGCGTGCAGCTTCAGCGACACTCCTTCCTCTCTGCGTAAAAAATCCCACCTTGCCCCTTCAAAAAAATTTTGTTAAGTGGCGAAAAAGACGTATATTTGCACCGCAAATGCGCGCGGGCGTGTATGCGCCCGTGCCCGCAAAGCGTTTATTAGTCAACTTTTTATTATTAACCATTTTTAAATGAGCGAATTAACTAACTCACCGATTGAAGACTTCGATTGGGAAGCCTACGAACATGGCGACACAGCCGGCGAACGTTCGCGTGCCGAACTCACCACCGCCTACGAAGAATCTCTCAACTCGGTAAAAGACAAAGAAGTAATCGAAGGTACCATCATCGCACTCAACAAGCGCGAAGCCGTGGTTAACATCGACTACAAATCCGACGGCATCATCCCCATGAGCGAATTCCGCTACAACCCCGACATCAAAGTCGGCGACAAGGTGGAAGTCTTCATCGAAAACCAGGAAGACCGCAAGGGCCAGCTTATCCTTTCGCACAAGAAAGCCCGCGCAAGCCGCTCCTGGGAGCGCATCAATGCCGCCCTCGAAAACAACGAAATCATCAAGGGCTACATCAAGTGCCGCACCAAAGGCGGCATGATCGTCGACGTTTTCGGCATCGAGGCATTCCTCCCCGGTTCGCAGATCGACGTCAAGCCCATCCGCGACTACGATATCTTCGTGGGCAAGACCATGGAATTCCGCGTCGTTAAGATCAACGAAGAGTTCCGCAACGTCGTTGTTTCCCACAAGGCTCTCATCGAAGCCGAGCTCGAGCAGCAGAAGCGCGAAATCATCTCCAAGCTCGAAAAGGGCCAGGTTCTCGAAGGCACCGTCAAGAACATCACCAACTACGGCGTCTTCATCGACCTCGGCGGAGTCGACGGCCTCATCCACATCACCGACCTCTCATGGGGTCGCGTCAACCATCCCAGCGAGGTTGTCGAGCTCGACCAGAAGATCAACGTCGTTATCCTCGACTTCGACAACGACAAGAAGCGCATCGCCCTCGGCCTCAAGCAGCTCCATCCCCATCCCTGGGACGCTCTCGATCCCGAGCTCAAAGTCGGCGACAAGGTTCACGGCAAAGTTGTCGTTATGGCCGACTACGGTGCATTCCTCGAAGTCGCTCCCGGCGTAGAGGGCCTCATCCACGTAAGCGAAATGTCGTGGAGCCAACACCTCCGTTCCGCTCAGGAATTCCTCAAAATCGGCGACGAAATCGAAGCCGTGGTCCTCACCCTCGACCGCGCAGAGCGCAAGATGAGCCTCGGCATCAAGCAGCTCAAGAAAGATCCCTGGGAAGACATCGAGGTTAAGTATCCCATCGGAAGCCGCCACACCGCAAAGGTGCGCAACTTCACCAACTTCGGCGTATTCGTCGAAATCGAAGAAGGCGTCGACGGACTCATCCACATCTCCGACCTCTCCTGGACCAAGAAAATCAAACACCCCAGCGAATTCACCCAGATCGGTGCCGACATCGAAGTGGAAGTTCTCCAGATCGATAAGGACAACCGTCGCCTCAGCCTCGGCCACAAGCAGCTCGAGGAGAATCCCTGGGATGTATTCGAAACCATCTTCACCGTTGGTTCCATCCACGAAGGCACCATCGTCGAAATGCTCGAGAAGGGCGCTGTCGTTATGCTGCCTCACGGCGTAGAGGGCTTCGCCACTCCCAAGCACCTCGTCAAGGAAGACGGAACTCAGGCCAAGGTCGACGAGAAGCTCCCCTTCAAGGTTATCGAATTCAACAAGGACAGCAAGCGCATCATCCTCTCCCACAGCCGCATCTTCGAAGACGAAGCTCGTGCCGAGAAGCAGGCTGAGCGCAAGCAGAAGCGTCAGAACAGCCGCAAGGCCGAAGAAGCTGCTCCCGCAGCTACAACCGCTCCCCTCGAGCGCACAACCCTCGGCGACATCGACGCTCTCGCCGCCCTCAAAGAGAAACTCTCCAAGTAATCTCTTCCCCCTCCATACCATAGGCCGCGCCCAGCGCGGCCTATTTTTTTGTCCGCACCAAAAATGTTAATAATATGTTAAATAACAACCATCTAAATGTTAAAAACGCCGATTTTACCCCTACTTTTTCCCAATGGGAAAAAATCGGGTACAATCCCTCATCACGCGCCGTAACTTTGCATAAAAAAGATTTACCAAATGGAACCCAAAGAATACTACCGCCTGTATCCCGAGATACTCACACATTCCTGGCGTAATAACTACTACGCCGTCAGCGTCTTCGAGTACCTCATTCGCAATGCCTGCGACCACATCCGCACCGACGACGGACAAACCGTCGCCGAAGGCACTGTCGTATGCAATTTCGACGGGCTCCTCCAACGGCTCTCCTACTGCGAACCAATTCTCAGCAGAGCATTGAAAAGCCTGCTATACAGCGGTGACATTACCTATCACGAAATCAAAATTCGTGGAGCATCATTCGGCATATACACCTTAACTCTCTTCCCCCGTAAAACCAATCAGGGAAAGACAGCCGAGCCCGAACTCCCCGCTCCCGAAGCACACACGGCCGTCGCATCCGTATCCGAGTCCGAAGCACACACGGCCGTCGTCTCCGCATCCGCCAAATGCACCCCCGAGGACGCCCCTTCCGGGCAAGCGCCCCACCCCACAAAATCCAAATATTGTCCCAGCTCGGAGCTTCAGCGACGCAAGCTCTACCTACTCCCCCTCATCCCCACTCGCCCTCACATTCGCGGCGCACCGCCATAGCGCCTCCCTCCGAGGTCCGAAAGAACCGTAGAATCTTTCAAGCGCACATTGACATATTGATTCAACCACATGCGCTGCATGGCGGCCGCCCATTGCTGTTCACTTTAAAGGCACGCCCAACAGCCGTACAAAAAGCCGCATCGCGGCAACAATTTCGTAGGAGGGTGTTGCAAAAATCAAAAGTAGGAAACAATCATTTTTGGGTGCATATATCCAAAGCACTGGTTAGCAACAAAGTAGGGGCGCAATACATTGCGCCCGCTCAGGCTGTACATTCTAAAAACGACAGTTTTGCAACACCCTCAACAGCATTGGGCCGCGTCCCCTCTATCATCATGGCAATCAGTGGCCTTTGCGGTATTTGTCGGGGGTGATGTCGTCGAGGATGCTGAGGTATGAAGCGTAGCGGCTTTCGGCAATGCGATGATCTTCGACGGCTTCGATTACGGCGCAGCCGGGCTCGTGGGTATGCGTGCAGTTGTCGAAACGGCAGTCGGCCGACGTACGGAAAATTTCGGGGAAATAGTGTCCGGCCTGCTCACGGGTGAACTCTACGACGCCGAACCCTCGCACACCGGGAGTGTCGATAATTTCACCGCCGCCGGGAAGGTCGAACATCTCGGAGAAGGTTGTCGTGTGCATACCGGTGTCGTGTGCGGCCGAAATTTCGCCCGTGCGGAGGTCGAGGCCCGGCACGAGGGCGTTGATGAGCGTGGATTTCCCCACGCCGGAGTTGCCCGAGAGCAGCGTTGTGCGCCCCGCCAGACGCTCGCGGAGATCGTCGATGCCCTGGCCCGTGGCAGCGGAAATGGCCACGACGTCGTAGCCGATGGAGCGGTAGAGATACATTACTGCCCGCAGGAACTCGTCGTCGCCCTCGTCGGTGAGGAGGTCGACTTTGTTTATGGTCAGCAGGGCGGGCACATTGTAGGCCTCGGCAGTGGCCAGAAAACGGTCGATGAAGGTGAAGGATGTGGTGGGATGGGCCAGCGTGGCCACGAGCATGGCGCAATCGATGTTTGCGGCGATAATCTGCGTGGCCTTTGAGAGATTGCTCGCGCGGCGGATGATATAGTTTCGTCGGTCGACCACCCTCTCTATATACGATGTGCCGTCGGGCCCGGGCTCCGAGAGCACGACATGGTCGCCCACGGCCACAGGATTGGTGGTGCGCAGGCCCTTTATGCGGAAATTGCCCTTAACGAGGCATTTGCGTTCCTCGCCGTCGGCCATGCGGGCTATATAGCTCGAGCCGGTGGTGCGTATAATTGTAGCTGCTTGATTCATCGGGGTCAAAGTTACAAATAAAACGCCAAACACGGGCATTTTTGCCGGCAAATTGTTATATAAAAACAAGCAAAGAGCAAAAAAAATGAAAAAGTCTAAGGCAATATTATCGGGCCTCATCCTGACGGTGTCGTGCGTGGGTTGTGCCGACTTAGGTTTCGGCGTCGACGTGGACTCGGGGGGCATGTCGCCCTATTGGTACGGCAACGGCTACATGGGCGACACCTATTGGAACACTCCGGTATGGGACTACGGACCGATCTACAACCCAATTCCGCCGCGTCCGCCATTGGTTGGCAACGGGCCGGGCTCGGTGATTTCTCCTCCTGCGGGCAAGCCGGTTCCGGTACGTCCGGCACAGAAGCCTCGTCCGCCGGAAGTAAACCTTGGCCCCAACGGCATAGGCTGGAATCCGGGCCCGACGATACCCACCACCGTGAACGGTATCCAGCGCCCAGGCAACGGCGGCCTACCGAATCCCACGACCGTGCCTTCGGGACGGCCGATACGACGATAAGTCAAACAAAGAGCCTTTGGAGCACCAGGGCGTCGGCGTAGGATGTGCCGCGACGGCGCCATGAGCGCAGACGCCCGCAGGGCTTAAAGCCGCAGGCGGCGAACAGCCGGCGCGAGGCCGCGTTGTCGACAGTGACGACAGCGGCCAGTTGGTGCATGCCCAGCACATCGGCGGCGAATGCGCACACAGCCTCGAGTGCGGCGGCGCCGTAGCCGTGGCGGCGGCAATCGGGGGCAATGGCTATGCCCACATAGGCGCGGCGGTCGCGGTGGCTGTAATCATAGATGTCTACGGCTCCCACCGGGGCACCGTCGGCACCGCACACCATGAGCCGCAACTGATGCTGGGCGGCGATGTCGCCGTCGTAGTCGTGGAGATACTGCCAGAGCTGTTGCCGGCTCACGGGCGTCCCGCAAGGAGTCGATTCGCGGGAGAAATCCTCGTTTTCAAGGAGATAGAGAAAATCGAGGTCGGCGGGCTCTGGAGCGCGGAGAGTGACAGAATAATTTTCCATATCATTCGAACAAAGTACGGGCAGCGATGGACCGCGCCAGCGTTGCCTCGTCGGTATATTCAAGCTCGTTGCCCACCTGTACGCCTCGCGCAATCTGCGTGACTTTGACACCTGGCGCGTGCCGGCTGAGGAGGCGGTAAATGTAGAAGTTGGTGGTGTCGGCGTCGACGGTGGCTCCCGTGGCAAGTATAACCTCGCCGATACCTCCGGCCGCCACGCGGTCGACGAGCGAGCGAATCTGCAGCATGTCGGGACTTATGCCCTCGATTGGCGACACGAGGCCGCCGAGGACGTGGTATAGACCGTCGTATTGGCGCGTGTTCTCGATAATCATTACATCTCGCACGCTCTCGACCACGCAGACAATCGATGTGTTGCGCTTCGGCGACGAACAAATGGGGCAGACGTCGGTTTCGCTTATATTGTGGCACACCGAGCAATATCTTATTTCGGTGCGTAGGCGCGAGAGTGCCTCGGCTATGGTAAGAGTCTCTCCCGGGTCGCGGCGCAGCAGGTGCAGTGCGAAGCGCAGCGCCGTCTTGCGCCCCACGCCCGGCAGCCGCGACAGTGCCGTGACGGCATTCTCCAAAAGACTTGACGAATATTCTTGTTCCATATCACAAAATTAGCTATAAAAACCGAGGTGGGCAAATATCGGCATTTTAGTAGATAGAATTGTACTATTGGTCGAATATTAACCTTTATAAACCAAAATACATTGCCAATTGCCATAGAAATGAGTAACTTTGCAACAATCTACAAAATAAAGTTCGTTAGGTTTGAAAACCAATCACATTCTTAAAATGAACATCAGAAACAACCTCGTGGCGGCGGCTCTGCTGGTGAGCAGCTGTGCCGTTGCTCAAACAGCACCGGCTCTTGCCGACAGCACCTCGACGCCCGTGCTCACGCTCGACGAGTGCCTGGGCATAGCCCTCAACGAGAATCCTACCGTTAAGGTAGCCGACATGGAGGTGAAGCGCGTGGACTACTCGCGCAAGGACATCATAGGTCAGCTGCTACCGACGGTCGACTTCGGAGCATCGTACAGCCGCATGCTTGCCAAGCAGGTTATGTATATGAACATGGACGGCTTCGGCGGTATGGGCGGCGGCAGTGACGAAAACGGCGAAGGTGCCGATACTCCCGCGTCGCGCGCCGGCGAGAACCGCAGCGGCGGCAGCAGCGGCATAAAGATGGGACTTGACAACAGCTACTCAATGGGCTTCCAGGCATCGATGCCCCTGATAGCTCCGCAGCTATGGAAGAGCATCACCCTCAGCGACAGTCAGATACTGCTCAACGTGGAACAGGCGCACAAGAGCCGCCTCGAGCTCGTGAACCAAGTGAAGAGCGCCTATTATGCCCTTCTCCTTGCCGAGGACTCGAAGAAAGTGATACAGGAAAGCTACGACATGGCCGCGCTGACGCACGAGACCTACACCAAGCAGCATGCCCTCGGCGCGGCGTCGGACTACGACGTGCTCCGCACCTCCGTGGCAATGAAGAACATAGAGCCCGAGCTGCTGCAAGCCGACATTGCAATCAAGCAGGCGCGCCTGCAACTCCTAATCCTGATGGGCGTCGACGCCACGATGCCCTTCAGTGTGGGCGAAAAACTGGCCGACTACGAGGCCGACATGTACGGCCGCACGCTCGCCATCGACCCGGACTACAGCCGCAACGCCGACCTGCGCCTGCTCGACATCAACACCGACATCCTGCGCAAGAACCTTACGGTGCAGAAACTGGCGTTCTCGCCCACACTGGCACTGACGGCCAACTACAACTGGACGTCGATGAGCAACGGCTCGCCGTTCAAGAACTTCCGCTGGAACCCGTACAGCACCATAGGCCTTACGCTGTCGGTGCCCATCTTCCAGGGCGGGCGGCGCTACAACTCCGTGAAACAGACGCAGCTGCAAGTCGAGGAGATGGCCTTGCAGCGCGAGAACCTCGAGCGCTCGGTATCGATGCAGGTATCGCTGGCCATCGACAACATAAAGATGAACGTTGAGCAGATTGCGTCGTGCTCGCAAAGCGTCGAACAGGCCGACAAGGCCCACACCATCATGGAGGGCAGCTTCGAGATAGGCGCCGCCTCATACCTCGACCTCCGCGACAGCGAGCTTGCCCTCACACGCGCGCGCCTGGCATACAACCAAGCCATCTACAACTACCTCATAGCCCACAGCGAGCTTGAACTCCTGCTTGGCAACGCACC
The DNA here is from genome assembly GCA_902475285.1 of uncultured Porphyromonadaceae bacterium. Lineage (GTDB taxonomy): Bacteria > Bacteroidota > Bacteroidia > Bacteroidales > Muribaculaceae > CAG-873. Next base: position 5,132 of record CABRZA010000070.1, on the reverse strand, counting down.
CATCGAAAAATATACGAAGCAATGAAATATATCATCCCCGCAGCCCTCGCGCTCACCCTCATCTTGCCCTCGTGCTCGGGCAAGGACGAAAAGGCCACAGTAGCCAAAGAAGAGCTACCCATGGTAACCGTCGACATTGCCCACCGCCTCGACGTCCCCCAAAGCAAGACTTACACTGCCTCGGTAGAAGCCGAGAACGTCAACAACATAGCGCCGCAGCAACCCAACCGCATAAAGCACATCAACGTCGACGCCGGCGACCATGTTTGCGCGGGTCAGGAACTTGTGGTGCTCGACATGGCCGGCGCCGACCAGCTCCGCATCAACCTCGAGCAGATAGAGCGCGAATACAACCGCGCCGTGAAGCTTTTGGAAATAGGTGCAGGCACGCAGCAGGCCGTCGACCAGCTCAAGGCGCAGCTCGACGCAGCTCGAACGCAATACGACAACCAGATGGAGAACACCGTGCTGCGCTCGCCGGTGACCGGCGTGGTGACGGCGCGCAACTACGACCCGGGCGACATGACGGGTTCGCTTCCGGTGCTCACCGTGGGGCAGCTGTCGCCCACCGTCAAGGTGATGATAAATGTGAGCGAGAACGACATGAGCCTTCTGCGGCAGGGGCTGCCGGTGACGGTTGAGTTCGACGCCTTCCCCGGCGAGAGCTTCGCGGGGACAGTGCACCGCATACACCCCACGGTAGATACGGCCACGCGCACATTCCAGACCGAGGTGCGCATCTCCAACACCAACGAGCGCATCAAGCCGGGTATGTTCGCCCGCGTGAGCCTCGACCTGGGCACGAAAGCCAATGTGGTCGTTCCCGACCGCGCGGTGGTGAAACAGACCGGCTCGGGCAACAAGTATGTCTACGTGCTTCGCGGCGACCGCGTGGAATTCGTGCATGTCGAACTCGGCCAGCGCCTCGACAACTCCTACGAACTTCTCTCGGGCGTCGCCGATGGCGACACCGTGGTGGTAACAGGCCAGACGCGCCTCGCCGACGGCGTGCAGGTGGAAGTGATGATCCATTAAGCACCATATTGTGAACACTCAGAAAGGAAACCAACCATGAGTCTATACGGCAATGCGGTGAAGCGCCCCATCATGACCACCCTCTGCTTCGTGGCAGTGGTGATTCTGGGCCTCTTCTCCCTCAGAAGTCTACCCATCGACCTCTATCCCGACATCGAGACCAACACTCTGATGGTGATGACCACCTACTCGGGTGCGTCGGCACAGGACATAGAGCAGAACGTGACGCGTCCCCTCGAAAACGTGCTCAACTCGGTGAGCAACCTGAAGCACATCACCTCGAAGTCGCGCGAGAACATATCGGTAATCACACTTGAATTCGAGTACGGCGAGGACATCGACGTGCTCACCAACGACGTTCGCGACAAGCTCGACATGGTGTCGTCGATGATGCCCGACGACGCCGAGACGCCCATCATCTTCAAGTTCTCGACCGACATGATTCCCATCATCCTCCTGTCGGTCAAGGCCACCGAGAGTATGCCGGGCCTCTACAAAATCCTCGACGACGCCGTGGCCAACCCGCTGGCGCGCATCTCGGGCGTGGGCTCGGTGTCGATATCGGGCGCACCGAAGCGTGAAATCCACGTTTACGTCGACCCCTCGCGCCTCGAGGCCTACAACCTCACCGTGGAGCAGATAGGCAACATCATAGGCGCCGAAAACCGCAACATTCCGGGCGGCTCGTTCGACATCGGGTCCGACACCTACTCGCTGCGCGTGCAGGGTGAATTTTCGGCCGCCGAGGAGATGGCCGACATCGTGGTAGGCTCCTACAACGGCCGCTCGGTGTACCTCCGCGACGTAGCGCGCATCGACGACAGCCTCGAAGAACGCACCCAGGAAACTTACAACAACGGCGAGCAGGGCGCCATGATAGTGGTGCAGAAGCAGAGCGGCGCCAACTCGGTGAACATCTCCGACAAGGTGCTGGCCATGCTGCCCGACTTGCAGAAGCGCCTTCCGTCCGACGTGCAGCTGGGCATCATCGTGGATACGTCGGACAACATCCGCAACACCATCGACTCGCTGGTCGAGACGGTGATGTACGCCCTTCTGTTCGTAGTAATCGTGGTGTTCTTCTTCCTTGGCCGCTGGCGCGCCACGCTCATCATCACCATCACGATACCAATCTCGCTGATAGCGTCGTTCATCTACCTCTACGGCACCGGCAACACGCTCAACATAGTGTCGCTCTCGGCCCTGTCGATATCCATCGGTATGGTGGTCGACGACGCCATCGTGGTGCTCGAAAACGTGACCACGCACATAGAGCGCGGCTCCGACCCGAAACAGGCGGCCGTGCACGGCACCAACGAAGTGGCCGTGTCGGTAATAGCGTCGACGCTTACGCTTATAGCGGTATTCTTCCCCCTCACCCTCGTCACGGGCATGACGGGCGTGCTCTTCCGTCAGCTGGGCTGGATGGTGACCATCATGATGATAATATCCACGGTATGCGCGCTGTCGCTCACGCCTATGCTTTGCAGCCTGCTTCTGCGCCGAGTGAACCATCACGGCAAAGTGTATACCCTGCTCTTCACGCCCATCAACAAGGGCCTCGACGCCTTCGACCGTGGCTACGGTTCGCTCCTGAAATGGGTTGTGGGGCACAAGGCCGTCACGTTCGCGGTATGCGTAGGCATCTTCGCCGGCTCGCTGCTGCTGGTGCGTCAGGTTGGCACGGAGTTTTTCCCCACGGCCGACGACGCCCGCATGCGCGTGAGCCTTGAAATGCCCATAGGCACTCGCGTCGAGCTGTCGAAGGAGAGCACAAGACGTCTTGTCGACCTCTGGCGGTCGAAATACCCGGAGATTCAGATTATCAACTACACGACCGGTACGGCGTCGAGCGACAACACCTTCGCGTCGCTCTCCGACAACGGCCCGCACATCATATCGATGAACGTCCGCCTCACCGACCCCGGCGACCGCGACCGCTCCATCACCGAGATTGCCAACCTCATGCGCGCCGACCTGCATCAGTTCCCCGAATTCAAGAAGGCACAGGTATCGGTAGGCGGCATGGGCGGCGGCATGGGCGGCCAGAGCTCCATCGACTATGAAATCTACGGTTACGACTTCGCCGAGACCGACTCGGTGGCACGCAAGCTGCAAGCCGTGTTGCGCCGCATACCCGGCACTGCCGACGTGCTTATATCGCGTTCCGACTATCAGCCTGAATACCAAGTTGATTTCGACCGCGAGAAGCTGGCGCTCTACGGCTTGAACCTCTCCACGGCGGCCACCTACCTGCGCAACCGCATCAACGGACAGCTGGCGTCGCAGTTCCGCGAGGACGGCGAGGAATACGACATCAAGGTGATGTACGCTCCGGAGCACCGCACGTCGCTCCACGACATTGAGAACATCCTCATCTACAACTCGCAGGGCAAAGCCGTGCGCGTGAGCGACGTGGGCAAGGTGGTGGAGCGCTTCACCCCCCCCACCATCGAGCGCAAGAACCGCGAACGCATCGTCACGGTGAGCACCTTCGTGCAGGACGTACCCATGAGCCAGATTGTGGAGGCGTCGATGGCTGAAATCGACAAGATGGACATTCCGCAGGGAATCAACATCGAACTGTCGGGCAGCTACGAGGACCAGCAGGACTCCTTCCGCGACCTTCTCACGCTGGCGGTGCTCATCATCATCCTTGTATATATAGTGATGGCGGCTCAGTTCGAGAGCTACACCTACCCGGGCATCATCATGACGTCGCTGCTGTTCGCCTTCTCGGGCGTGTTCATTATACTCTACCTCTCGGGGCACACCCTCAACGTGATGAGTATGATCGGCGCAATCATGCTTATCGGTATAGTGGTGAAGAACGGCATCGTGCTCATCGACTACATATCGCTCAACCGCGAGCGCGGCATGTCGATACGCCAGGCGGTAATCACGGGCGGCGAGTCGCGCCTGCGTCCTGTGGTGATGACTACCCTCACCACCATCCTCGGCATGGTGCCCATGGCCGTGGGCACTGGTCAGGGCGCCGAGATGTGGCGGCCGATGGGTACGGCCGTAATCGGCGGCCTCACATTCTCCACCATCCTCACGCTGCTCTTCGTGCCGGTGCTCTACTGCGTATTCGCCGCACGCGGCGTGAAAAACAAACGCAAGGCCCACGCCAAGGCCATTGCAGCCCGCAACTTACAAACTCAGGAATAAGATGAAAGCAATATTCATAACTTTCGACCAGGCGCACCGCGAAAAGATAATCGAGATGCTCGAACGCAACAATTGCCGCGGGTTCACGGCCTGGGAACAGGTGACGGGACGCGGCAGCGTCGACGGCGAGCCGCACTACGGGTCGCACGCATGGCCGTCGATGGCATCGGCGATAATCACGATGGTCGACGACAGCCGCGTGGCCACGGTGCTCGGCAAGCTCCGCGCCATCAACGACGACCGCCCCAAGCTGGGCCTCCGCGCCTTCGTGTGGGACATCGAAACCACGGTGTAAACCACGGCGAGCACACAAAAACACGCCCGGCACGGCCCTATGGGTTGCGCCGGGCGCATTGTTGGCCAACGGGTTATTTCTCGCCCATGCGGTCGGCGAGGCCGTGGGCTTTCTCGGCTAGGTTTTCGAGAAGGTCGGCGCCGCGGTCGACGATGGTTGCGGTGGCACCCTTGACCTTGTCGGCAACATTGGAGGCTTTGTCGCGGGCCTGGTTGAGGGGCGAATCGGGGTTTTCCTGCTGCTCGGCAATCTTCTCGCGTGCGGCGTCCATGGTGCTGTTGAAGGTGTCGGTTACCTGCTGGGCTGCGCCCGCGAGGCCTTCTTTCACGCTTGCCATTGCGCCCTGGGCACGGTCGGCCAAGCTCTGGCCGGCGGCCTGGATATTGTCTTTTGTGGCCTGTGCCTCTTCTTCGACGGCAATCTTTGCGGCCTGTTCGGATACTTGTGCTGCAGCCTGCGAAACTTCAGCGGCGGCTTTTGCTTTTTCTTGTGCGTTCATAATTTCAGGTGTTGTTAGTAATATATACAACACCAGGGGCGGCCATAAAGTTGGCCGAGCCTAAAAAAACCGGCAACGTCGTCGCGTCGCAGCCGGCATATGTGGTAGAAAGAGGTTTATGTTTCACATACC
>CABRZA010000069.1 GCA_902475285.1 uncultured Porphyromonadaceae bacterium | reverse complement strand
TCGCTTTTGCGGTGCAAAGTTACGCCGATTTATTGGTTCGGGCAAACTTTTCGGTGAAATTTTTTGTGTTGCAGGTGTTAAAAAATGAAAAACGACAAAATTCTTGCTTTTCCACTGTGCACGGCTAGCTCATTTCAACTATTCTGGCGACATTTGCATTTCTTCAATTCAAACAGCCTCTGTATGTCCGATTCGTCACATCCGTTCTATATGCCTCTGTATCTGATGGCCAAGCCCGTAGGGGCTGCATGCAACCTCAGGTGCTCCTATTGCTGTTATCTCGAAAAGAGTGCATTGGCAGGCAGCCGGCGTGGCCCGGCAATGAGCCCGGAGGTGCTCGAGCGCTTCATCAAGTCGTATATCGAAGCACAGACGGGGCCGGCCGTGCAGTTTATATGGCACGGAGGCGAGGCCATGATGGCAGGGCTTGATTTCTACCGTCGCGTGGTGGAGTTGCAGAATCACTATGCCGGCGCCCGGCGCATTGACAACAGCATACAGACCAACGGCACCCTGCTCACCGACGAATGGTGCCGATTTCTGAAAGAAAACGGCTGGCTGGTGGGCGTTTCGATCGACGGGTCGAAGGAAGTTCACGACAGCTTCCGCACCGATGTCTCGGACGGCGGCTCTTTTGATCGCGTTATGGAGGGCATCCGCCTCATGCAGGCCCACGGCGTTGAGTGGAACGCCCTTGCCGTGGTCAACAGTCTCAATGTAGGGTGCCCGGAGGAATTCTACGACTTCTTTAAATCCGTAGGCTGTCGTTATCTTCAATTCACGCCCGGCGCCGCAAAACCGACGGTCTCTCCGCACGATGCCGCGCGTGTGAATTTCTCTTTGCATGCCACGGCGAATGTCCGAAAAGCAGATTGTGAGGACCCGCACCGACGACAAACCTCACAATTATCTCTGCGAAGGCTACCGCCGTTTCTTCGCCCACGCCGCGCCGTATATTGATTTTATGGCCGACGAATACCGTCACCGGCGCTCGCCGGCCAATGTCATGAAGCTCTTCCGCTAATCTCTGCGCGGCACTGTGCGCCGTGTGGAAGGTTTGGACGTTTTTGGAAAAATGCTTAACTTTGTAGAAATTTTTTTGAAATATGATTACACAGGAACAATTAAAAGAGACTTTTGAGCGTATGCTTGCGCTGAGGAGGTATCTTTGACATCGACAGCAAGAGAATAGCCGTCGAAGAAGAGAAGCTGCGAACCATGGCCGACGGTTTCTGGGACAACCAGGAGGCAGCTCAGCGTCAGATGAAGAAAATCAAGGACCTCGAGAAGTGGGTGGCCGACTACGACGAGCTGGCCGCCGCTGTCGACGAGGTGAATCTGTCGCTCGAATTTTTCCGCGAGGAGATAGTGAGCGAGGAGGAGGTCGACGCCGCATATGCCCGTGCCGTGCAGTTGCTCGAAGATCTCGAGCTGCGCAACATGCTCCGCGAGGAAGGCGACGTGATGAGCGCCGTGCTCAAAATCAACTCCGGTGCCGGCGGCACCGAGAGCCAGGACTGGGCGCAGATGCTCATGCGCATGTACACCCGCTGGGCCGAGGCTCACGGCTACAAGCTCTCCATCGCCAACCTTATAGAGGGCGATGAGGCCGGCATCAAAACCTGCACCCTCAACATAGAGGGCGACTTCGCCTACGGATTTCTCAAAAGCGAGAACGGCGTGCACCGCCTTGTGCGCGTGTCGCCCTACAACGCACAGGGCAAGCGAATGACATCGTTCGCCTCCGTCTTTGTCACACCGCTCATCGACGACACCATCGAAATCAAGGTCGAGCCCGCTTTGCTATCGTGGGATACCTTCCGTTCGGGCGGTGCCGGCGGTCAGAACGTCAACAAGGTGGAGTCGGGCGTGCGCCTGCGCTACCAATTCACCGACCCCTATACCGGTGAAAAGGAAGAGATTCTTATTGAGAACACCGAAACGCGCGACCAGCCCAAGAACAAGGAGAACGCCCTGCGCCAGCTGCGATCCATACTCTACGCCAAGGAGCTCGACCACCGCAACGCCGAACGCGCCAAGGTGGAGGCCGGAAAGAAAAAGATAGAGTGGGGCAGCCAGATACGCAGCTACGTGTTCGACGACCGCCGTGTGAAGGACCACCGAACCAACTATCAGACCTCCGACGTAGGCGGCGTGATGGACGGCGCCATCGACGACTTCATCAAGGCCTACCTCATGGAGTTCTCCGAAAAATCCGACGCCGAATAGCGCCATGATCGACCGCTGCCTGCTCATAGTCAACCCCGCTTCGGGCACAGTGTCGAAGCACCGCATCATCCCCCATGTGCTCCGGCGCCTGGAGCACATGGGAATGAGGTGCGATGTTGCACCCACCCGCGGTCCAGGCCACGCCACCGAGTTGGCTCGCAAGGCCGTCGACGACGGCTACGAGCTCGTGCTGGCATGTGGCGGCGACGGCACCGTCAACGAGATTGCCACAGGCTTGTGCGGCACCTCTGCGGCCATGGGAATCATACCCGCCGGCTCGGGCAACGGCCTGGCGCGGCATCTTGGCATACCCGTCGACATCGACAGCTCGCTCCGCGTCATAAAGAAACAGAACATCATCGCCGCCGACTATGGCACAGCCAACGGACGCCCCTTCTTCTGCACCTTCGGAGTGGGCTTCGACGCCGCCGTGAGCGAGCGCTGCGCCCGCCAGAAGCGACGCGGCATAATGATGTATCTCAAAACCACCATCAACGAGTATGTCCGCTTCATGCCCGAGGAGTATATAATCGAAGCCAACGGACGCGTACTCACCGAAAAAGCCTTCCTGGTGGTGTGCTGCAACGCCTCTCAATACGGCAACAACGCCTTTGTAGCACCGCAGGCGTCGGTAACCGACGGCGAGCTCGACATCACCATCGTTCACGCCGGCAACCTCATCACCCAGGCCATCGTCGGTGTCGACATGCTTACAGGCTTCATCGGAAAGAATGCTTTGGTCGACTCCTTCCGTGCCTCGCAAGCCGTGATACGCCGCAAGACACCGGGTTGCGCGCACATCGACGGCGATGCCGTGGCCATGGACGAGGTAATAGAGGTGAAATGCCATCCCGGCAAGCTCCGCCTCCTTGCCCCTACGCGTTCCACCCGCTTCGTGCCCATACTGACCCCCGTGGCGCTTTTCATGCGCGACGTTTTCTTTTCCTTTCTCCACATATTTCCGCATCATAAATGAAAGACATCCGCACGGCATTGCTTCTCATAGTCCTGTCGGCTCTCTCGGCAGTCGGGGTATCGGCGCAGGTCAATACCGACCAGGTGCTCCGGATAGGCCAGAACGCGCTCTATTTTGAAGACTACATGCTGTCGATACAGTACTTCAACCAGGCCATTCAGGCCAAGCCCTATCTGGCGCAGCCTTACTTTCTGAGGGCCATAGCCAAGCTCAACCTCGAGGACTACCGCGGTGCCGAGGCCGACGCCACCAAAGCCATAGAGCTCAACCCCTATCTCACCGACGCGTGGGAGGTGCGCGGCGTGGCACGACAGAACACAGGCCGACACCGTCTGGCCATCGACGACTATTCGGAGGCCCTCAAACTCCTGCCGCGCAACCGCCAGCTCCTCTTCAACCGTGCCCTCGCTCTCAACGACCTCAAAGAATACACCGAAGCCATCGCGGCCTTCGACGAAATCATACGCTACTATCCCGGCTTCGACAACGCCTATCTGGGTCGCGCCAAGGCACGGATAGAGACAGCCGACACCGTGGCCGCCCTCGATGATATCGACAAGGCACTGGCCATCAACCGCAATGCGCTCAACGCCTACATAATGCGCGCCGACATCGCCATCAACAGCTACGGCGACTACAACCGCGCCCTCGACGACATCGACCAGGCTATAAAGCTCAGCCCGAAACTCGCCGGCCTATATATCAACCGCGCCTTCCTGCGCTATAAAACCGACAACTACAAAGGCGCGATGGCCGACTACGACTATGCCCTCACACTCGAGCCATACAATATGGCCGCACTCTTCAACCGCGGCCTTCTCCTTATGGAAGTGAGCGCCTTCGATCTTGCCCTCGACGACTTCAACCGCGTGCTCGCCCTTGAGCCCGACGACATGAGGGCAATCTACAACCGCGCCGTAATATATTCGCGCAAGGGATACCTCAACGAGGCCATAGCCGATATATCGCGTGTGGCAAAGGAATACCCCGAGCTGCCGTCGGCCTTCTTCATGCGGGCCGGCCTCTACAAGCAGCAGGGACGTCTCGAAAAGGCCGAGGCCGACTACAAGCACGCACAAGCCCTCGCCAAGGCCCTTCCGCCGGCATCGGCCGCCTCCGACCCTGCCGCCTCCGATATAGCCGCTTCCGCTCCCGGCCAGGCGTCCGACACCGATGCCGCCGCCGTCGACGACATGACGCGCCGTCGCTTCGCCTCGCTCGTCACCGTCGACGACAACGCCGATTTCCGCGAGGAATACAACAACACCGCCATACGCGGCCGCGTGCAGGACCGCAACCTCAATATCGAAATCGAACCGGTCATGCAGCTGTCGTTCTATTCCTCTCCCTCCGAGCTGCGCCGCAACACATATTATATGCGTGAGGTCGACGATATCAACGCCCTCCGCACCCTCCGCTTCGTGCTCGTTGTGACCAACCATGTTCCAACCATCGACGAGGAGTCGGCAGCGCGCCATTTCCAGTCGATCGAATACTACAATTCCTACCTTGCCACGCATCAGCCCCGGCCCGTCGACTATATAGGCCGCGCCCTCGATTTCCTCACCGTGCGCGACTATCAGAACGCCGAAAAAGACGCCGACCGAGCCATAGCCGCTGCTTCCGACCTCGCGCTGGCCTATATGGTGCGCGCCCAGGCGCGCTACGGCCGCTATATGCTCGACAGCGACGGCGAAGGCGACGCACGCATGCGTCAGGCTATGGCGCGCAAACTGCTGGGCGACATCGCCGACGATTACCGCCGTGTGCTCGAGCTATCGCCCAACACTCCAGTGGCATGGTACAACCTCGGCAACATCCTCTTCGAAAGCGAGGACTTCGACGGCGCCACCGATGCTTATACCAAGGCAGTGGAACTCAAACCCGACTTCGGCGAGGCTTACTACAACCGTGGCTATATCGCCCTCCGCAGCGGACGTCGTAACGACGGCATTGCCGACCTCAGCAAGGCCGGCGAACTTGGTATCGTGCCGGCATACAACCTTATCAAACGCATATCCCAATAACTATGGCAAAACGCAAGAAGGCCCTGACCATCGTCGTGGTCCTGCTGGCGGCGCTCGGCGTGGCGGCAGGCATATTCGCCAAACATTACCTTATGGCAACCTATGGCGGCGACGTGCCCGCGAGGGTCAACATCCCCGCAGGAATTTCCGATGCCGGCGTCCGCGACATCCTCAACTCATCGCTCGGCAGCTTCGGCTCCAAGGTCTACACCCTCTGGCACATGCAGAAGGGCAACGCTGCGGTGGCACAAGGTTCCTATGAAGTCGAGCCCGGTACCACGGCACTTCGCCTGAGCCGCACCATAGCCAAGGGACGCCAGACGCCGGTAATCCTCACAACCAACGTCTTCCGCACGCGCGCCGAGCTTGCCTCGCGTGTGGCCGATGTCATGGAGTTCGATGCCACGGCTTTCCTTGCCGCCGCCGACAGCATCCTCGGCGCAGCCGGTATCGACACTCTCAACACCACCGCCGCCTTCGTCCCCGACAGCTACGAGTTTTACTGGACGGCCTCGCCGGCCAAGGTGGCGACAGTGATGTTCGACAACCGCAACGCATTCTGGACCGCCGAGCGCCGAAGCCGTGCCGCCGCCCTCGGCCTCACTCCCGAACAGGTGCATACCCTTGCCTCGATAGCCATGAGCGAAACCAACAAACCCGACGAGCTCGGCGCCGTGGCGCGTCTCTATCTCAACCGAATGGCCCGCGGGATGGCCTTGCAGGCCGACCCCACGGTGGTGTTTGCCGGGGGAGACTTCACCGTGCGCCGCGTCAGCCGCCGCATGCTCGACATCGAGTCGCCCTACAACACCTACATCCACAAGGGTCTTCCTCCCGGCCCCATACGTATGGTCACACGCGCCGCACTCGATGCCGTGCTCACGGCTCCGGCACACGACTACCTCTACATGTGCGCCCGTCCCGACTTCTCGGGCTACCATGATTTCGCCCTCACCTACGATCGTCACCGCATCAACGCCGCCCTCTATCACCGCGCCCTCGAGCGTCGCGGCATACGCTGACAGGACCTCGGAATAAATTTTTTAGAAATTTTTTGCTTTTTGTTTGCAAGATTGGCGGTAATGTTGCTATCTTCGCAGAGCAAATGAGCCGTGCCCGCAGGGCTGCTCTATTCAGAAACTGAAACACTCTAATATGATATTCAATTTCAGGATTGTATCCGACGAAGTCGACAACTTCAAACGTGAGATTCAAATCGACTCCACTGCCACCTTCCTCGACCTGAAAAAGGCTATATGCGACAGCGTGGGCTACGACAGCGGACAGATGAGTTCGTTCTTCCTCTGCGACGACCAGTGGGAGAAAGAGAAAGAAATCACATTCGAGGACATGGACACCGACCCCGGACAGGACGTGTGGCTCATGGACGAAACAGCCCTCGACGAGCTTATCCTCGACGACGGACAGAAACTCCTATATGTGTTCGACTACCTCACCGACCGCTGCTTCTTCATCGAGATGACCAAGGCAATAACCGGCAGGAAGCTCCGCGACCCTCTGTGCACACTCTCGATGGGCACACCGCCCCCCGAAATGGTCGACCTCGACGAGTTCGATGCCAAAATCGACGCCAAAACTGCCGTCACCGACCTCGATGAGGACTTCTACGGCTCGGAAGAATACTCCGACGACGAGTTCGAGGCCGGCAACTTCGATGAAATTTCCTTCGACGATTGACCTCTGATGCCCTGATGCGCGGACGCGCACCATCGGCACAACACAGCATATTTTTACGATGATTTCTGATGTTTGACATAAGCAGTTTCTATGCCTCCGGCTGGCTCTACACGACATTCGCAGTGATCGCCGTGGCTTCCACTCTGCTTATCATCATCATCATCCTTTCGGAGAACCGCAACCCCGTAAAATCGCTCGCGTGGGTCACGGTTCTTCTGCTTCTGCCCGTGGTCGGGCTGGTGCTGTATGTATTCTTCGGCCGCAATATCAAGAACAAGCGCATGATATCGCGCCGCAACCGCCGGCGCCTGCGCAAGCGCGAGGGCCGTTCGGCAGCCGATCCGCATCAGGCTGGCCTGAGCTCCGCCGGCATACAGCTCGTCACTCTCGGGCGCTCGCTGGTGGGTGCCCAGTTCTATTCCGGCAACGAGGTGGAGATTTTTGCCGACGGCCAAACCAAGTTCGACGCCCTTGAAGCCGATCTACGCGCCGCCCGACACTCCATAAACATACAGTATTATATCTTCGAAGACGACAAAGTGGGCCGGCGTCTGGCCGCTATCCTCGCCGAGCGTGCCGCCGCAGGCGTGAAGGTGCGCCTTATATACGACCATGTGGGTTCCTTCCATGTGCGGTCGCGCTTCTTCAAAAAGTTGAGGGAGAGCGGGGTAGAGGCCTATCCGTTCTTCAAGGTGTCGTTCCCGCAGCTCGGCACGCGCGTCAACTGGCGCAACCACCGCAAGCTCTGCGTAATCGACGGCGCCGTGGGATACCTCGGCGGCATGAACGTGGCCGACCGCTATATCGACGGTGGCCGCAAGTTCGACTCGTGGCGCGACACACATGTGCGCGTCAGCGGCCCCGTTATAGCCGCCTTGCAGTATTCGTTCGCAGTCGACTGGCATTTCATGGGCCGCGAGCTCATCGACGAGCCTATTCCTGCCTGGTTGCCCTCCTACTTCCCGCACCGCACGGCCATGGTACCCGGTGTGGCCGCGCAGATGCTCACCTCGGGCCCCACGTCGCAGTGGTCGAACATTGCCTTGGTGTTCCAAAAAGCCATAGCCACGGCACGTCGTCGCGTTTACATTCAGACGCCCTACTTCCTTCCCACCGAGGGCTTGCTCAGGGCCATGGAGTCGGCAGCCCTGGCCCATGTCGACATCCGCGTGCTAATACCCCGTCATTCCGACTCGGCCATGCTCACATATGCCTCCACCTCCTATGTGTCGGAGTGCCTCCGCGCCGGCATAAAGATATATATGTACGACGCCGGCATGCTCCACTCGAAGATGGTGGTGGTCGACGACGACATTGTAAGCATAGGCTCAACCAACTTTGATTTCCGCAGCTTCGACTATAATTTCGAGGCCAACCTTTTCTTTTATTCACGCGAGCTCAACAGTCGCGCAGCCGACCTCTTCATGGCCGACCTCGAGCGCAGCACGCGCATCCTGCCGGCCGCATGGCGCCGACGCCCCATAAAGAAGCGCGTCGCCGAGTCGGTGCTGCGTCTGCTAAGCCCAGTGCTTTGACTTTCTTATAAACTTTCACATGAACCCCACTCCCGAACAGCAGCGCCGCGAGCGCTTCGAAAAAATACTCCGCGACACCGGTCGCCAGAACATCGACTATGTGCTCGAAGACCTCGACAGCTGGGGCTTCTTCGAGGCTCCCGCTTCCTCGCAGGGCCACGGAGCGTATCCCGGCGGTCTCCTCGACCATTCGCTCAACGTTTACGACGCCGCCATAGCAGCGCGGCGCGACATGATAGAGGCTCGCCCCGACCTCGCCGATGAGCTTCCCCTCGACAGCGTGGCCATAGCCGCCCTTCTCCACGACGTATGCAAGGCCGACTTCTATTGCCTCGTAAAGAAAAAACGCCGCAACGAAATCGGCATCTACGAAGATGCCGAAGTCTACGAGATACACGACGAAAAGTTTCCCGTGGGCCACGGCGAGAAGTCGGTCATCCTCCTGCTTCAGTCGGGCCTCGACCTTCGCGACGACGAAATCTATGCCATACGCTGGCACATGGGGCCCTGGAATCTTTCGCGCGACGACGAGCGCTTCTATCGTCAGGCTGCCAAAGCCACGTCGCTCCAGCCCCTCATCCACGTGGCCGACACCCTCGCATCTTCAATTCTCGAACGTGCCTATAAGACCATGTGAGGGCTTCGACCCGCGCAAGCCCGGCAGACGCCTCTACACAGGCGTCTGCCGCTGTTTTTGGCCTTCTTTTGTAAGTGGCGTCAATTCAATGCATTATCGTTTTGGGGCGTTTTGGAGTGCATTTTTTGAAAAAAAAGTTGCCCGAAAATTTGGCCGGTTCAAAAAAAGTGTCTAACTTTGCATCGCAAAACCGAAAGGGAGCACGCGAAAATAGCTCAGTTGGTAGAGCACGACCTTGCCAAGGTCGGGGTCGCGGGTTCGAGTCCCGTTTTTCGCTCAGAACATTGAAATATCATTTTTACCGCGCAGCAAAGGACAATATGCGAAAATAGCTCAGTTGGTAGAGCACGACCTTGCCAAGGTCGGGGTCGCGGGTTCGAGTCCCGTTTTTCGCTCAAACAAGTTCACGCTTGCCTCATTTGTCCGGATGGTGGAATTGGTAGACACGCTACTTTGAGGGGGTAGTGGCCGAAAGGCTGTGTGAGTTCGAATCTCATTTCGGACACCAAAGCGGTTGATTGCTGTCGGTAGTCAACCGTTTTTTGTGAGGAGGCATAGCCTCCTTGCATATATGCCGACAGTATACCTCATGTCCGGGTGGTGGAATTGGTAGACACGCTACTTTGAGGGGGTAGTGGCCGAAAGGCTGTGGGAGTTCGAATCTCCTCTCGGACACAATCGTCGCTCCGATGTGCGAAAGCATGTCGGAACGACGTTTTTTTGTACATGGTCGTTGGAGTGCTTATCGGCAAGGAGCGCTCACTTCTTGCGCGATGATCTCCTGCGCGGGCGTGAAGCTGTGCCGAGCTTTTTGCCGGGGTTGTAGGCGCTCAGGCGTGCGGCCAGCTCGACTTTGCTCAGTGTGGGGTCGTTGAGAAGGAGGTTTCGCACATATTCCACGTAGGACTCCGCCTTGTCGTTGGGGCCGAGGCCTTTTATTTTCCGTATCCTGGCCAGCGGGAGCTTCTGCTTGAAGCTGAACAGCGCCGTGCCTGCGGCTATGAGATCCTCCGAGCGGCGCCGTATGGCTGCCACCTGTTCGGTCTGTGCGTGTTCGGGTGCGAAGGCGCGGTTGTCGGCGTCGATGAGCTCGAGGAGGCGGTTGAAGCGCACGGCCGTACCGCATGTGCTTTGCAGCCTGCGTAGGTCCATGTCGGTCATCTTCTCGGCGTGCGGACCCCAGTTCTTGGCTGCCTTGTGGTTGGCAATGAGGAAACACACCTTCACTATGTCGGAGCTGTCGTAGTGCAGGCGACGGAGAGCCGCGCGCGTGAGGTGCAGCCCGCGGTGCTCGTGGCGAGGGAAGGTGATGCGGCCGTCCTTGCCGGTGGTGCCTGCTTCGATTTTGCCTATGTCGTGGCAGAGCGCCGCCAGGCGCAGCACCGGCACGGGAGGTACATTGTCTACCACGGCGAGTGTATGTTCCCACACCGTGCCGAAGTGCAGCGGTCCCTGCTGTATGCGCGGCAGCGCGGCAGCCGGCTCGAAGATGTAAGGGAGGGCGCCCGAAAGGCGCAGCAGCTCCAGCGCGCGGCTCGGGTTCGGGCCGAAAAGCATCTTGTTGAATTCAGCCTGCATCCTCTCGGGGCGAACAATCTTCAGCCTTTCGGCATTGGCCTTCATGCCTTCGAAAGTCGACGGTTGTATCTCCCATCCGTAGCGCGCGGCGAAGCGTATGGCGCGGAGTATGCGCACAGGGTCGTCGTCGAAGGTCACCTGCGGGTCGGCAGGTGTGCGTATTATGTGGTTGTGGATGTCGTCGATGCTGCATCCGAGGATGTCGAGCATCTCCCGGCGGCTTATGTCGTAGTAGAGGGCGTTGATGGTGAGGTCGCGCCGGCGGCAGTCGGCCTCGATGCTGCCGAAGACCGTCGTGGGGTCGCGGCGCGTGCTGTCGGTATACTTCTCGGCGCGCGTCTGCACGAATTCAACCTCCACGTCGGGAAAGTCGGCGAGCTCCACGCGAGCCGTGCCGAACGAAGGGAAGCGTACCGGCTCCTTCACCGTCAGTCCCTGGTCGAAAAGCCAGTCGGCAAAGCCTATGCCGCCGCCGGCGAGCTCAACGGCAAGGTCGATGTCGTTGATGTCGACGCCGAGTATTTCATCTCGGCAGCAGCCGCCCACGGCATACACCTTGCCCTCCCACTGCGTGCCGGCGATGGTGTGCCTGATATAGTCGAGTATGGTGTGGTAGTGCTCTGCGGTCATCTCAGTATGAAATCGACAAAGTGTTCGGGACGGTGGAAGTCGGGCTTCTCGGTGGCTATGGGAGCGAAACTCATATAGTATGGGCGCAGGGCTTTTGAGGCGCATGCGTAGACATTGGCCTTGAAGCGCGAGCCTGCCGCTGGCACGATGCCCGCGAGCCGCCACGGTATCGCCACGTCCAGACGCCAGGTGCGCGGTGTGTCGCAGCATCCGTCGGGCACGTCGCCTTCGGGCCGGCGTACTATTGTGGCGAGTTCTTCCGCCGTGAGGCGCACCGGCTCGGGGCGCGTGCGGCGGTGCGAGGCGTTGGCCACGCCGGCGCAGTTGAATTCGAAGTTCCAGTATTCGTCGCTTCCTTCGGGTTTTATGAAAATCTCCACGCAGCTGTCGGAGCTCACCGGCCCCTGCTCGGTGCGGCATTCCAGGCGTGTGCCTGCGGTGGTGGTGAACGATACTTTGAGATATTCGTCGTCGTAGCTTATGCTGAACGCCGCTTCGGCCGGGGCGTCGTTGCCTGGCCAGCCGTTGCGGCATGCTATGGCGCGGCTATCCCCGGGCGTGCGGGTGATTTCGATAGGTGAATGAGGCATGATGGAAGGAAATTGACGAAAGTCGTTATGATCAGAAAACATGCATGTCGAAGGCGCCCATCAGGATACCGACGATTGCCATGAAGATGAGTATGAGGCCTATTATACGGTTGATGAGCTTAAGCGAGCGCACATTGATGCGCTTGCCCAGGCGCGACACCAGCGTGGTGACTAAATACCACCACAGCACCGCACCCGAGAGTATCGTGGCATAGGCCCATATGTGGTGGAACACGGTGAACTCCGGCAATATGAAGTTGAAACGCGCAAAAAGACCTATTATAAAAAAGAGAATAAGCGGATTGGAGAAAGTGAGGAAGAAGCCCGACACAACGTCGCTCCAATTGCTCGATGCCGATGTGTCGACGGCTTTGAGGGCGCGCGTGGGATTTTTCTTGAACAGATATATGCCGAAAGCCGCGAGCACCACGCTGCCTATAATCTGGATGATGAACCTGTGGCTGTCGATAAAGTCCGTGACGAAGCTGAGGCATAAACCAGTGAGAAGGCAGTATATGAGGTCGCTCAAAGCGGCTCCTATGCCGGTGAAGAATGCGGGCCACCTCCCCTTGCTGAGGGTGCGTTGAATCACCAGCATGCCGATGGGCCCCATAGGGGCGGATATCAGCATGCCTATCGCTATTCCTCGGGGCAATATGTAAAGAAGGTTCTCCATCGTCGGGAAAAAA
>CABRZA010000068.1 GCA_902475285.1 uncultured Porphyromonadaceae bacterium | reverse complement strand
GCCAAGGTAAGCAAAGTGATTGTTAAATAACATCCAAATCAGTGACAGGCTTGCAGCGTAAGGCTGCAAACCTGTCACTATATCAATTAAAGCCCAACATTATCATGAAACGTTTCTTATCGATTTTTATCATTATTGCAAGTGTGCTGTTTGCCGGATATGAGTTTGTTTCCTTCGGTGCCGAGCCGCCCGAAAAGGCACCGCGCAGTTTGAAGGTAATGAGCTACAATATTTTCCAGGGCCGTATGGCGTCGATGCAGCGACTGGCCGACGAAATCAAGGCCCAGGACCCCGACTTTGTGGCACTTCAGGAGGTGGATATCAACACCATGAGGGAATATGCCAAGGAAGCAAACGGCATCAATTTCATCAACGAGCTGGCGCAGCGCACGGGCATGTTCGGCTACTTTGGCCGAACCATCGACTGCTGCGGCGGATGGTACGGCATCGCAATACTGTCGAAGCATCCGGCCGTTTCGGTCGAAAGCGTCGACCTGCCCAACCCCAAGAATGCCGAGCCCCGCATCATGCTCAAAGGCCGCTTCATGCTCGACGGCCACACGCCCTTTGTCTTTGCCTCGACACACTTCGACTACTCCGATTCCACCACCATAGCCATGCAGGCCGAAACCATAGTGCCCGTCCTTGAGAAGGAGGGTATCCCGGCCATCGTCGCCGGCGACTTCAACTGCCAGATAGGCAGTGTACCGGTGAAGTATCTCAGCGAAAAGGGTAAGTTGCTGTCGGGCGGGGCTCCCACATGGCCGTCGGATGTTCCGAGGATGCGTATCGACCACGTCTTTGGTTTCCCGAAGGAGGCTTTCACGCTCGATACCACTTTCGAAGGCCTTGCATCGAAATATGCCGCATCGGACCATCTGCCTGTGGTGTCGGAGATTACCGTAGAACTTTAGTCCCTAAGCTATTATGAAATATACAGCCACTATATTCGCCCTTGCCGCACTGGCGGCGGCGTGCTCCGAGAGGCCTGCCGCCGAGGCCGACTACAATGTTGTGCCGCTGCCGGCAGAAATCAATCTTGCCGATGCGGGGGCTTTCCGCATGTCGCCCGACACGCGTCTTGTAGCCACCGACAGCGCCCAGATGGTCAACGCCCGGCTTTTCGCCGGATATGTGGAGACACTCACGGGCTTCCGCCCTGAAATCACGGCCGAAGCTCCGCGCAAAAACTATATCCGCCTCGCCGCCACCGCCGGCAGCGCCAAGCCCGAAGGTTACACCATCATCGTCACCGCCGACAGCATTGTGGTTGACGGCGCCGATGCCGCCGGCACATTTTACGGCCTGCAGACACTCCGCAAGGCCATACACTCGGGTAGGGGAGAAGACGTGCTTTATCCCGCAGCCACCATAGCCGATGCCCCGCGCTTTGCCTACCGCGGCGGACACTTCGACTGCGTGCGCCACTTCTTCCCCGTCGACTCGGTGAAGACGTACATCGACATGCTCGCACTGCACAACATAAACCGCTTCCACTGGCACCTCACCGACGACCAGGGCTGGCGCATGGAAGTGAAGAGCCGCCCGCAGCTCACATGCAAAGGCTCGATGCGCAGCGGCACAATAATAGGCATGACAGAAGAATGCGACAGCATACCCGTGGGCGGCTACTACACCCGCGAGCAGATGCGCGACATCGTGGCCTACGCCGCCGACCGCCACATAACCGTAATCCCCGAAATCGACCTCCCAGGCCACATGGTGGCAGCGCTCTCGTGCTATCCAGAGCTGGGATGCACCCGCGGCCCCTATGAGGTAATGCGCCGCTGGGGCGTGAGCTCCGACATACTCTGCGCCGGCAACGACAGCGTCTATACTTTCCTCGACGACGTTCTCGACGAGCTCACCGAAATCTTCCCCTCGGAACTCGTGCACATTGGCGGCGACGAAGCACCGCACACGCGCTGGGAGAACTGCCCGCGCTGCCAGGCCAAGATCCGCGCCCTGGGCCTCCGCGACGAAGGGAAGGTGACGGCCGAACAGAAGCTGCAGAACTATGTGATGAAATACGCCGCCGACCGCATGGCCTCGAAGGGTCGCCGCGTGATATGCTGGGACGAAATCATCGACAACGGCTTCGACACCACGGCCGTGGTGATGTCGTGGCGTGGCCCCGCCGACGGCGGTCAAGACGGTGCCAAGATGGGCTACCAAGTGATAAAAGCGCCCAACACGCATCTCTATTTCGACTACCAGTATGCCGAGGGCGACACCGTGAGTGCTCCCTACTGGCGCAAGATACCCCTCGATTCGGTTTACCTCTACAACCCCGTCCCGGCAAGCCTCACCTCCGCCGAGGCCGCCAACGTGATAGGCGTGCAGGGCAACCTGTGGACCGAATTCATCCCCACCTTCAGCGATGCGCAGTATATGGCCCTTCCGCGTATGGCAGCCCTTTCGGAGCTGCAATGGTGCAGCACTCCCAAGGATTTCGAAGCCTTCAAGAAGCGCCTCGAGGGGCTATTACGCATATATGAAGCCGAAGGCTACAACTACCGCCCTATTGAATGATAGAATCAATTGTAAATGAGATATATAGCTACAATATTCGCACTACTTGTTGCACTGACGGCATCTGCCGCGCAGCATCGCTTCTACTCCGTGGAGGCCGACGGCGACAGTCTTGCGCGCGGGATTGAAGCCACCGTGAGCGCCGATACCGTTGGGTGCGTCGAGACCGTGACCGTTCACCTACGCAACACCCGCCATACGCCCTATCAGCCCGTGAAGGCCGGCATCAAGCTCGGCATCGATACCTACATGGACACCTACCCCGAGTGGTACGGCAAATTTTTCCCGACACTCGCCGTGTGCGAACCCGACCATTTCTACGGCTACTTTCGTTCGCCTGAGGGAAAGGTGAGGGCTATGGTGTCGGCCGACCCCATAGCATCGTGGAGCCTCGACTACAACATGGGCTACCAGTCGCCGCGGCCGCACTGGTTCTACGGACACCGAGTGGAGTGTTTCAATCTCGACATGCTATGCCGCGGCCCGTTGCCCGAGCACCATCCGCAGCTGTGGCAGCTCGCCCCCGGTGAGGAGCGCACATGGACTGTGAAGATCGTCGACCTCAACGATATCGACGACTTCGAGAAGACTGTCCACCACTATACCGGCGCGCCAGTGCTTGCCATGAAGAGCACCTCGTGCGCCCCTGGCGACTCATTGGAGATTAATGTATGGGCCAAGATGCCCGAATTGATGATAAACGGTAATAAGATTGGTTTGCAACAACTCGATACCTGCCTGTGGCTCGGTGTGTACCGCGCCACGGAGCCCGGTATCCGACGGGTGGAGGTGACCGACGGCGCGCGAAGCGCCGCCGGCACCATATCCGTCCGTCATCCCTGGCGCGAGACCATGCGCCTGGCACGCCTTGCCGCCGACCGCTACAAGCAGAAGCCCACGTCGCACGTGGAGAGCTGGTACGGCTTCCATAGCGCCTTCGAGGCCGCAAGGGTGATGCCCGATGCCGCCATCGACAGCGCCCTCGACCGCCGCTTCGACATGATTGTCGACAAGGTGTTCGACCGCACGACGGGGAAACCGTATAAGTACGCCGGCCGCATACAGAACGTGTCGTCGACCGTCGGCATCCTCGCCGACCGCTACAGCGCCTACGGCCGCACCTCCGACCTCGAGCTCGCCGAGCGCATGGCCGGCTACCTCATGAGCTGCCAGCGCGCCGACGGCGCATATATGAACGGCCATACCGACTATACATCAGTGATATATCCGGCCAAGAGTCTCTTAGAGCTCGCCGACGCCGAGCGTGCGGCCGGCCGCAACAAGCAGGCCAAGCGTCTCGAGGCCTCGGCACGCCGCGCCATCGACCGCCTGGCGGCCATCGACGGCGACTTCGAGACCGAAGGCCAGATGACCTACGAGGACGGCATGGTGAGCTGCTCGGCGCTTCAGTTGGGCGAGCTGGCGCTCCGCACCAAGGATGCCAAGGAGCGCCGACGCTACACCGAGGCCATGCTCAAACTCCTCGACGGGCACGATTGCCTCACGCAGCTGCGCGTGCCCGACGGGCGCCGCCGCGGAGGCACGCTGAGATTCTGGGAGGCGCAGTACGACGTGTTCATGCTGCCCAATATGATATCGTCGCCCCACGGCTGGAGCGCCTGGCGCGCATACGCCACCTTCTACGCCTACCTTCTCACCGGCGAGGAGCGCTGGCTGCGCGAAACCTTCGACGCCGCCTCGGCCTTCGCCGCACTCATCGACCACGAGAGCGGCGACCTCAACTGGGCCTTCGTCGTCGACCCCTATGTGCAGGCCCTGCAAGTGAGCGAGCCCGACACCGCGCACACCGCCGACGACGACACCTACGGCAACCCGCATCCTGAGTGCTACCCCAACCGCGAGATTATCGTGGGAGGCCAGTACGTGCCAATGATAGCCGACTGGCAGACCATCGTCTCGTCGGACAACGACGTGCACGAGTGCTTCAAGTTCATCGCCGAGGCCGTGCTCTGCAACGCCTTCGTGGTGGAGCGCCCCGACGGCACCGTGGGCGCCTACAACTGCCGTGCACGCTTCGACGGCGACAACCTCGCTGTCGAGGCATCCGAACCGCAAATCAAAACACTGTATACCAACCTGACGACGCCGATGAATGTCTCCTTCGACGGCGCCATCAAGAAAATCCATAACTGACATGCTGAAACCCATCCTGCTCATGGCCGCATGCCTCGCGGCGCCGTCGCTTGTTGCGGCAACAGAATATATCGAACCCGTCGACACTTCTGCCGTCGACATCGCCGGCTGGAAGAAGGGCGGCAAGGCGCTGACGCTCTCGTGGGTGTCGAAGGACCACCACTACCGCCAATTCGCCACGCCGCCCCAAGCGAAGTGCTCCGATACTACCGTGACCGCATGGCGAGGCGAACGCCTTGGCCTCGAGGCCCTTGCCGTAAGCCGCAAGGACGCAGGCCCGATACGCGTCGAATTATCGGATTTCCGCGACGCCAAGGGCAGGGCAGTGGCCATGCCCGGCTCGGGGGCCATGCTCATGCGCTATGTTTGGACCAACGACATGCGCGCCTGCGGCCACGTCGACCCCGACACCATCCCGGCATATACCGTGGCCGACGTCATCGACCTTCCCGGCACTGTGGCCGAGCTGCCGGCACGCAGTGTGCGGCCGATATGGTGTACCGTCGAGGTGCCGCGTGACATCGAGCCCGGTCGTTACTTCGCCACGCTGTCGCTGCGCAAGGCCGACGGGGGCAAGGAGCTGGCCAAAATCAAACTCGGCATCGACGTTATCTCACGCACGCTTCCGGCGCCCGAGGACTATGCCTTCTACCTCGACCTGTGGCAGCAGCCCTACGCCGTGTCGCGCTACTATGGCGTGCCGGCATGGAGCGCCGAGCACTTCGAGCGCCTCAAACCCTACGCAGAATTAATGAAGCGAGCCGGTCAGAAGGCTGTGACCACTATCCTCTTCTACGAGCCCTGGGGCGAGCAGAGCAACGACAAGTTCGAGCCCATGGTCGAAACCGTGCGCGAGCCCGACGCCACATGGACGTTCGGCTACGACGTGTTCGACCGCTACGTTGAGTTCATGGCCACGCAGGGCATCGACCGCGCCATAGAGTGCTTCACCATGGTGCCCTGGCAGATGAAGTTCCGCTACCTCGACCGCGCCACGGGGCGTTATGAGTTCCTCGAAGCGCCCACCTCTTCGCCGGAATACCGCGAGCTGTGGACGGCGGCTATCAAAGCGCTTGCCGACCATGTCCGGGCCAAGGGCTGGTTCGACAAAACATACATCTACATGGACGAGCGCAGCCCCGAGCAGATGCGCGATGCCATAGCCGTGGCCAAAGCCGCGGTGCCCGACATCAAGATGGGCCTCGCCGGTGACTATCACAAGGAGCTCGTCGATGTGATCGACAGCTATGCCTTCGGCCGCAACAGCTACCTCACGGCCGAGGAGCAGGCCGCACGCAGCGCCAAGGGCATGACGAGCCTGCGCTACACTTGCTGCTCGCAGCCCGAGCCCAGCCAGTTCAGCAACAACGACCCCGCCGACGGCGCCTATCTCCCCGTCTACGCCACGGCCAGCGGTTACGACGGATACCTCCACTGGTCGTTCCAGAACTGGAACGATACGCCGCTCACCGACACGCGCTGGCGCATGTTCGGCCCCGGCGACACCTACTTCATCTATCCCGACGGGCGCTCGTCGGTGCGCTACGAGCGCTTCGCCGAGGGCGTGCAGCTCAGCGAGAAAATCCGCTTGCTGCGCGACGCCATGTCGGCAGCCGGCGATACCGCCGGTCTCACAGCCCTCGCCGCAGCCCTGGCGCCAATCATCTGCAACGGCATGAGCGCCTCTGAACCCTCCGACGTAATTGTCAATGATTTGGAACGTGCCATTGACTTGCTTTCCCGTAAATAATACGTATCTTTGCCTATCCTTATCCAACACATGAAAAAAGTAATATCCACGTTTCTCTTTTCGGCCATGCTCCTGCCGGCAACCGCGCGCGACTTTACCCTTGCGTCGCCCGACGGGACCATCAAAGCCACAATAAGCGACCGCCTAGACTATACCGTGACATTCAACGGCCGTGCGGTGCTCGACGGCAAAGCCGCCATGACTCTCGCAGATGGCACAGAAATACACTCTGTAAAATCGCCCAAGGCGTCGTCGGTCGACACGTCGGTACCGTCGCCGTTCTATCGCAGTACAAGTATCGCAGACAAATACAACGGCCTTACCTTCAAAGCCGGGAAGGACTGGAAGATAGAATTCCGCGCGTATGACGACGGCGTGGCCTACCGATGGGTCTATACGGGCAAGAAGCCCGTAGAGATTGCCGACGAGGGTGTGAGCTATACTTTTGCCGCCGATGCCAAAGCCACGGTTGGCTATATCCGCGCCGACCGCTGTACCGACATGGAGTCGCAGTTCTTCAACTCCTTCGAGAATGATTATACACAGGCGCTCGTACCGTCGCTCGACCCCAAGCGGATGATGTTCCTTCCGGTTGCCGTAGAGCCTTCCGACAGTGTCAAGGTGCTCATCACCGAGAGCGACCTCAGCTCATATCCCGGTCTATATCTTCTCGGAGGGGAGGGCGCATCGCTCAAAGGCGTGCATCCGCGCCGACCGTCCAAGGAATCTATCGGCGGTTATATCGACATTCAGAGGATTGTGGAGGAGCGGGAGAACTATATAGCTCGTCTCGAAGGGGGTCGCGCATTGCCATGGCGCATGGCCATTATCGGCGACGACGACAAGGATCTCGCCAACAGTCAGCTCACATACCTCCTTGCAGCCCCGAGCCAAATAGCCGACACGTCGTGGATAAAGCCCGGCAAGGTGGCGTGGGACTGGTGGAACAACTGGAACATCAAGGGTGTGGACTTCGAGGCCGGTGTAAATCAGGATACTTATAAATATTACATCGACTTTGCCGCCGCCAACGGCATTGAATATGTGATAATGGACGACGGCTGGAGCGTGCCGGGCTGCGGCGAGCTGTTCAGCGTGGTGCCGCAAATCGACATGCCGGGCATAGTGAAGTATGCCGCCGACAAGGGCGTGGGCATTATCCTATGGGCAGGCTTCGCGCCTTTCGAGAAAGACCTCGAGGAGGTGTGCCGCCACTATGCCGAGATGGGCGTAAAGGGCTTCAAGGTCGATTTCTTCGACCGCAACGACCAGATTGTGGAAGAGTTTGTTGAAAAGGCTGCGGAAACAGCCTCACGCTATCGCCTCGTGCTCGACCTCCACGGCTACCACATTCCTGCCGGCCTCAACCGCAAGTGGCCCAATGTGCTCAACACCGAGGGCGTCAACGGTCTGGAGCGGCTCAAAGGCTACGGTATTGATCTCGACCAAGTGCGCTACGATACCTTCATTCCTTTTATACGTCAAGCAGCCGGGCCGATGGACTACACGCAGGGCGCCATGCTCAACGGCACCCACGACACATACCGCGCCTGCAACACGCAGCCCATGAGTCAGGGCACCCGTTGCCACCAGCTCGCCCTGTACGCCATCCTCGACTCGCCGCTCAACATGCTTTGTGACAGTCCCACCAACTATGAGGCCGAGCAGGAGTGCACCGACTATATCGCCGCCATCCCCACAGTATGGGATGAAACGATTGTGCTCGACGGCGAGATGGGCGAATACTGCGTGACGGCGCGCCGCAAGGGTAACGACTGGTATGTGGGGGGCATAACAAACTGGACACCGCGCGACATTACCGTCGACCTTACCTTCCTTCCCGAAGGCAACTACGAGGCCGAGTGGTATGTGGACGGCCGCAACGCCCACCGTGATGCCACCGACTACAAACGCATCGCCGAGCCCGTCGGCAATTCCAAAACCATCCATCTTGCACCCGGCGGCGGTTTCGCAGCCAAAATCACCAAGAAGTAATTATGAAAGCAATATATACTATTGGCGCCGTGGCACTGCTTGCTTTCGCCGCCGCGGCATGCTCGACAGATAAATCTGCCGGCGTCGAGAATGTAGACTGGGACAAAGCCTACGCCGAAGCCGACAGCAAGATTGCACAGCTGACGCTTGAAGAGAAAAAGAATTTCATGCTGGGTCACAGTACGTTTTACTACTACGGTGTTCCTGAAAAAGGCATACCCTACCTCTATCTTTCCGACGGCGGCCAGGGTGTGCATATACGTCGCGACCTCGACGACACAACCCTTGTGAAACAGCTCGAGCGCTCGACAGCCTTCCCTGCAACCGTGACTGTGGCGGCTACCTTCAATCCGTCGCTGGCCTACGACTACGCGAAGGCTATCGGTGAGGAGTGTCGTGCGGGCGGCATCGAAATTCTTCTTGGTCCCGGCGCCAACATTACCAAAAATCCGCAGTGCGGACGCAATTACGAGTATCTTGGCGAAGATCCTTATCTGTCGGGGCTTATGGCGGCCAACTATGTGGAAGGCTTGCAGTCGACGGGTACGGCGGCCTGCATGAAGCATTTCGTGGGTAACGAGTATGAGCTCTACCGCCAGTCGGCCAATTCGATTATCGACGAGCGGGCGCTACATGAGGTGTATATGGCTCCGTTCCGCGCCGGCATCGAAGCCGGATGCGCCTACATCATGACTGGATACAACCTTGTAAACGGCGAGTGGGCCAGCCAAAGCAAATTCGTGATTGACACCCTCCTGCGCCGTGACCTCGGTTTCCGGGGTGCTGTGATGTCGGACTGGGGCGCCATAAACGACGGCCGCAAGACTATCGCCAGCGGACAGAACACCGTGTTCCCCGGTGACCGGAAGGAGCGCGACATGATTGACGAGGCCCTTGCCTCGGGCGAGATAAGCGAGGCGCAAATCGACTCGATGATACGGCCTGTGATAGCCACCGCCATTGCTTTCGGCTTCTACGACCGCCCCAAGTATAAACCCGAATTGCTTGCAAAATTCCCCGAGCATGCCGACGTGGCCTACCGCACCGCCGCCGAAGGCACGGTGCTGCTGCGCAACACCGGAGTGCTGCCCTTGGCACAGGATAAGAAAGTGTTGGTCACGGGCCGCTTCCTCGACGACAATCCGCGCATGGAAGGGCGCAATCCCTACTCGTCGGGCGATGTCGACGGTTACGATTATCTTTCCTTGCGCCAGGCTCTTACTGATAAGTTAGGTGTCAATGTGGAGTTTGTTGACAATCCCACGGATGAACAACTCTCTGCTGCCGACGTCGTGATAGCCACGGTCGGCACCATCGACCTCGAATGTGTCGAGCGTCCTTTCTCCCTTTCGGAAGCCGACGAGGCTCTTGTCGTCCGCACCGCGGCCAACAATTCCAATACGGTTGTGCTCGTAATCACCGGCTCGGGCGTGCGAATGACCGACTGGAACGACCGTGTGGCGGCCATCCTCTACTGCTGGTATCCCGGACAGAACGGCATGCGTGCCGTGGCCGATATTCTGGCCGGCGACGTCAACCCTTCGGGCAAGCTCCCCATGACCATCGCCCGTGAATATTCCGATACCTCGTCGGGTATACTGCCCGAATGTGCCGGCGAGCTTTACAATAGTTTGGGGCAGCTTACTTACAAGGCTCCTCAGCCTTACGACATTCCCTACCGTGAATCGGTATTCACAGGGCACCGTTGGTACGAAAGCAAAGGTCTGTCGCCTCTCTATCCATTCGGTCACGGTCTTAGCTATACCACCTTTGAAATATCCGAGCCAATTGTAGAAATTGCCGACGGCAGAATTCGGGTGAGCGCGAATGTGAAGAACACCGGCACACGCTCCGGCGCTGAAGTCGTTCAGCTATATGTCGGGGAGGTGCATCCGACTGTAAGCCGTCCGGGCAAGGAGCTTAAAGGAATATGTAAAGTGAATCTTGCTCCCGGCGAAACGAAAGTTGCCGTTTTTAAGCTAAGCTCCAGCTACTTGGCTTTTTGGAGCGACCGCACGCACCGTTGGGAATTTAACCCGGGTGAATACATGTTCTATATCGGTAGATCGTCGGCCGACATTGCCCGACAAGTATCTGTAACGATAGCAGACTGAGTAAATTATACAATGTCGGACCGAAGGCTCCATATAGACGATAGAGTCCTTATTGCGGCGGTGTGCAACGGCGACCGCATGGCATTCGACTGCCTCTTCCGCAGATATTACGTCGATATCGTGATGTTTTGCAGCCATTTCCTGAGCACACGCGAAGATTGTGAGGATGTAGCTCAGTCGGTCTTCCTCAGCCTTTGGGAGCAGAGAGCCGACATGTCGGCGGTGAACGGTGTGAAATCATGGTTGCTGAGAAGCGCGCAGAACGCATGCCTCAACAAGTTGCACCATGAAGCCGTAGTGCGCCGGTACAGCTCCGAATACCTTTCGATTCTTCCTTATATCATCGACGACGATGCTTCCAAACCCCTCTTGTACAGCGAACTCATAAGGCTGATTGCCGCTGCTGAGAAATCGTTGGGCGAAAACGAATTGGTAGCGTGGAACATGAGTCGGTACCAAGGTATGAAATATGCCGAAAATGCCATAGCCCTCGGCATTTCGGTGCGCACCGTGGAAGACCGCATCGCCCGGGCGAAGAACCACTTCCGCAAGATTCTCAACCGCCACTGGGCCATTATCCTGACACTCATAATTATGAACTAACATATGGACACAGAAACACACGATATGTCTCTATCCCCCGAGATCGACCGGATAATAGAAGACGTGCTCAGAGGCACTGCCGACTGTCGTGAGACGGCGTTGCTCGAAGAATGGGTGGCCGCTTCGCCCGACAACAGGACTATGTTCGAGCAGAAGCGCGCCCTCCACGAAGCCATGAGCCCGGCATTCTCACCATTGGAAATCGATACAGAAAAAGCGCTGTCGAGAGTGCACAAAAGAATGGGCGTCAAGCCTGCCTGGCATCTCTTTGCCCTGCGTTTTGCCGCGGCCATGGTGCTTCCGCTCTGTGTGGCGTTGGCGTATCTTTTATTGCGTGCGCCGGCACAAAATGCCGATGTGGCGATGCTGAGCCTTACGGCGCCTTTCGGAAGTGTTTTGGAGACCCGGCTTCCAGATGGCTCGCAAGTGTGGCTCAACGCCAACAGCTCGCTCGAATATCCGGCCGTTTTTGCCGGCAAGGAGCGCCGAGTAAGTCTTTCGGGCGAAGGTTACTTCGAGGTGAGCGCCGACACCGAACACCCGTTTATAGTCCGTGCCGGCGACATCGACGTCAAGGCGACGGGGACAGCATTCAATGTCAATGCTTATTCCGGATGTCCCTACGGAGTGACACTGCTTGAAGGGTATGTCGACGTTACCGCCGGTTCCAACCGACACTTCGAGATGTCGCCGGGCGAACACCTGCGCATCAGCGGCACGTCGAGCGAGCTCACACAAATGACGGATAACCAGAAACGCTATTCGTGGAAGGACGGATTCCTGATGTTCGACAACGACCGACTCGACGACGTACTCACGCGCCTGTCGCAAATATATCCCGTCGACTTCGTTATTCAGACACCTGAGCTTGCCGCCGCCCGTTACCACGCCACATTCAATGGCGATAGCCTTCAGGACATCTTGAATCTCCTCGAAATCGGGGTTCCTCTCCGATGCGTCACTGAGCATAAGGCCGATTCGGCTCAACGTATGGTGGTGCATATTTATCCTGCCGTACAGCAGTAGGCGTCAGTCGTTGTTGAAGAGCGACGATTCAGTGCACGTAGATTGCCCGGTTTCCACCTCGACGGTGGAATGCGTAACGCCGTAGTGCTTGGCAGCATGCTTTATTGCCGACACAAAGGCGCCGAGTTTCGATAAATCGGCAATTGCCACGTGCACTGTCATTGCATTTCGGTGGTGGAAAGCGGCCACACGTGAAGATGGTGTATGCACTCCACGCCTTCGACTTCGGCGAGGGCTTTCTCCAATGCTTTCATGTCGACCGTTGACGGCACGCCGTCGATCGACATCCGTGTGCTCTCAACGAGCAGACTGCGCGTCGACCATGCTATTATCAAAGCAATCAGGATGCCGATTATAGGGTCGAGAATGTACCGGCCGGTGAAATGGATGACTATACCCGATATCACCACTCCTACCGATACGAGAGTGTCGGCGGCCATATGAAGGAATGCTCCCTTGACGTTTATGTCGCGGCTCTTGTCGCGCATGAAAAGCCATGCCGTCACACCGTTGACCACTACGCCGGCAGCGGCCACCCATGCTATTGCATCGCCGTCGACGGCCTCGGGGTGGAGCAGTTTTCCCACTGATTCAACCAGTATGGCGCCGACGGCAATATAGAGGAGCAATGCGTTGATAAACGAGGCCTGAATGGTAAATTTCTTGTAGCCGTAGGTATGCCGCTCGTCGGGCTTTTGCGACATCAGCCTGAAAGCGACCATCGCGATGATAAGCGAC
>CABRZA010000067.1 GCA_902475285.1 uncultured Porphyromonadaceae bacterium | reverse complement strand
TATGCACCCAAAAATGATTGTTTCCTACTTTTGAGTTTTGCAACACCCTCCTACTCGTTGCTAATCAGTACTTTGAATGGCGAGCCGAGAATAACTTCTGCTCAATTTTGAGTTTTGCAACACCCTCCTGCAAAATTGTCGGCGCTATGCGGCTTATTTGCTTTATTCTTCGAATTTGGTGAGGGTTAGGGTGTTGCCGTCCCAAACGGCGTAGTCGGAGGAGGTAATCCAGTTGCCGAGCACAATGAGGCGGCAGGAGGGAGTGACGGCTTCGTCGAGTGCGGCGTGATGGTGGCCTATGATGATGTAGCGGAGGTCAGGGTCGGCCGCGGCCAGCTCGCGGGCGTATTCGTCGACACGTTGTCGCGCCCGGCTGTCGATGGCCGTCCAGTCGCTGTAACCACCGGCCTTGCGGCTGTGGCTGCTCCAGGCGTGCGCCAGGGGTACCGTCCAGCGGGGATGTATGCCCGAGAAGAGCCACCGGGCCACACGGCTGTGGAAAAGTCTGCGAAGCAAGAGGTAGCTTCGTGGCTGTCGGCCGAAGTTGTCTCCGTGGCCGAGGAAGAATTTAACCCCTTCGATGGTGCGCACGATGCCCGCACCGCGGCAGTCGATGAGCTCGAGGCCAATCTCGCGGCGCAGATAGTCGGCGAACCAAATGTCGTGGTTGCCGGTCATCCATACAATCTTCACTCCGGCGTCGGCAAGGCGAGCGAGCTCGCCGAAGAAGCGCACATAGCCCTGGGGGGCGACGGTGCGGTATTCAAACCAATAGTCGAGGACGTCGCCGAGGAGATATACGGCGTCGGCGTCGGGCTCGATGGCACGCAGAAAGCGCACCACGCGACGCTGGTGCTCGTGGGTGTCGGCCACATAGCCTGCGCCGAGGTGCAGGTCGCTCAGAAAATATGTCTTTCCACCGCGGCGGCTCATAGAAGGCCGAGTTCGAGTTTGGCTTCCTCCGACATCATGTCCTGTGTCCACTCGGGTTCGAACACGAGGTTGAGGGTCACCGACGTTACGCCTTCTATCGATTCGAGTTTCTGGCGGGCGTCCTCCATGATGAAGTCGGCCATGGGGCAGTTGGGGGCGGTGAGGGTCATGTCGACGGTGAGTGCGCCGTCGTCGGCAACGTCGATTTTATACACGAGCCCGAGGCTGTATATGTCGACGGGCATTTCGGGGTCGTAGACCGTGCGGAGCAGGGCCACCACACGCTCTTCTATATTGAGTTTTTCTTCTGCAGTCATAGTTTGGCAAAGTTACGAAATTCGCGCCGGGTGGCCAAATGCGGACTCACTCGCCGGCGAGGATTTGGTCGGCGTGGGTCTTGGTCTTCACCTCCTTGGGGGTGATTACGCGGACGACGGTGGCGGTGTCGGCGTCGATGATGAAGGTGGTGCGGAAGGTGCCCATATACTTTCGGCCGTACATGCTTTTTTCGCCCCAGACGCCGAAGGTTTCCACGAGGCGGTGGTCGGTGTCGGCGATGAGGGGGAAGGGCAGCTCGTGTTTGGCTTTGAATTTGAGGTGCTGGGCTGCGGGGTCGACGCTGACGCCCACCACTTGGTAGCCGGCGGCGATGAGCGCGCCGTAGCCGTCGCGCAAGCTGCATGCCTGGGCGGTGCATCCGGAGGTGAGGTCTTTGGGGTAGAAATAGAGGGCCACCTTGCGGCCCTTGAAATCGCTGAGGCACACGTCGCGGCCGTTCTCGTCGGTGCCCAGACATGCGGGCACCTTGTCTCCAACTTGAAGCATAATTATTGCGAGTTACTTATTGGTTTTTCGGCAAATTTACGAAAAATCCCTTCTCCGGCCAAACCGTTGCCCGGCAAGAGGGGAGAATGCGGGTGTCGGGAATTTCTATGGGGAGAATATACCACGATGTCAAGGTGCGCTTGGGAGGGTGTTTAGGCTGCGGTCCCGCGCAGCGGTTTTATTTTATGGGGGAGGGCGCCCGGGCTCGGGGGGGGGTTGAATTTTGAATGTTGAATTTTGAATGTTGTTCTTGCTGCGGAAGTGGGGAGGGGATTCTTTTTGAATGTGGAATGTTGAATTTTGAATGTTGATTCTTGCTGTGCAAGCGGCAGACGATGAGAGGATTGGCTCGCTGAAGGTCGCCGGCTGGGGTGAAGGGGGTGCTTCGGGAGCCGGAGCGGGGGTGGGGTAGTGGGTGAGGGTGACGATGAGGGTGTGGCCGATGAGGGTGACGGCGATGTCGCCTTCGTACTGGAGGTCGCGGAGGGCGTATGCGAAGAGTTGGGGGTGCTCGCCGGTTTGTTCGCAGTATTGGCCGGACGATATGAGGATGGTGCCGGGCGGGAAATCAATGCCGCAGATTTGCGATTGTGCGGGGTTGGCCTTGCGGATGAGATAGTCCATTAGGCGGGTGTGCGCGGAGTGGCGCTGCCATGAGCGGGAGCGGAACTCGGGATAGAGGCGGTAGTAAATGAGGGGGTCCATATCTTTGAATTTTAGTTTTTGCAAAGGTACGATGGGGAGGGTGGGAGGTATACCCGATTTTTTCCCAATGGGAAAAAGTAGGGGTAAAAAGTGGTTTTTTAACGTATGTGAATTGAATTTTTAACACAATTTTTGAAAAAGGAGGTGGAAAATGGCTCGCACGGAGGGCACGGAGACACGGAGGGATGGCTGCACGGCTTCGAGTAAATATCACACAGAGGCACAGCGGGCACAGCGGGGCTTGCTGAAGCTCGCTGCTTGGTATATAATGGAGCGGCTGAGGGGGCGGGGGTATGGATGGCGGGGGCGTGTGAGGGTATAAAAACGGCACGGGTGTTGCGGGTGCGACATCCGTGCCGTTTTTTTTGAGGGATGGGGGCTTATTTCTCCTGGAGCTGGCGGAGGAGGGTGGCGACGGCGGCGGAGAGTTGGGCGTCGTGGCCGGAGGTTGTTTCGGCGGGGGTATTGTAGACTTCGACGTCGGGGGTGAGCTGCTGGTTTTCGAGGACGCGGCCGTTGATGTCGATGGATGTTACCTGTGGTATGCCGAAGACGATGGTGGGGTCGATCTGCTGTTCCCACCACACGGCAGTCATGGTGCCTGGGACGGGAGCGCCGACGAGTTTGCCTATGCCGAGGGCCTTGTAGGCGTAGGGTGTGCCGTGGGCGTCGGAGTAGTTGGCTTCGTTGACGAGCATGACGGAGGGTTTGGTCCACTGGGAGAATGGGTCGGAGCCGATGTAACGTCCGCGGGGTGTGTAGCGGACGTACTCGCGACCGCTGAGGAGGACGGCGACGTCGTTGTGGAGCCAACCGCCGCCGTTGAAGCGGGTGTCGACGACGACGGCGTCGCAGTTGCGGTAGCGGCCGAGCAGGCGGTCGTAGACGGTCTGGAAGCTGCCGTTGTCCATACCCTGGATGTGGACGTAGCCCACGCGTCCGCCGGAGAGGGAGTCGACGAGGGCCTCGTTGCGCTCGACCCACATCTGGTATAGCATGGAGTTCTCGCTGCCCGGGCGGAGGGCCTTGACGAGGACTGTGGTGTCGGTGCGGCCGGGGCGCTCGACGGCGAGGCGCACCTTGCGTCCTCCCTTGCCTTCGAGGAGGGGGAAATAGTCGGCACCGGCACGGACGGGCTGGCCGTCGACGGCGGTGATGATGTCGCCGGGGCGGATGCCTTTGCGGGCGAGCTGCAATGGGCTTCGTGGCATGATGCGGGCTATGCGGAGGCCGTCGCCGGTGTAGGTGTCGTCGAAGAAGGCTCCGAGCTCGGCGGTGCCCATGGGCGATGAGGTGGGATAGGCCGAGGCACCGGTGTGGGAGGCGTTGAGCTCGCCGAGGAGTTCGCTGAGCATCTCGGCGAAGTCGACGTTGTTGGAGATGTGTGGCAGGAAGCGGCGGTAGGCTTGGGTGTAGCCCTCCCAGTCGACTCCGTTGAGGTCGGCGGCGTAGAATTTGTCCTTGACCTGCTTGGCGGCGTGGTCGAAGATGTACTGGCGTTCGAGCGAGGGCCGGCGGTCGTAGGGAGCCTCGAAGTCGACGCTCTCTTGGTCGCCCGATGCGAGGGCTATCTTGGATATACCCGATGCGGAGAGGACGAAGATGTTCTCGCCCTTCTTGTCGGCGACGAAGCCTCCGTTGACGCCTGCGGCGAGGAGCTTGACATCGCCCTTGTCGCGGAGGTCGCGCACATATAGGTTATATCGGCCTTCGGTAGAGGGTGCCTGATAGTAGAGCTTGTCGCCCTTGGCGTCGAGGAAATAGTTGCCTATGGCACCCGACATGGGTGTGAGGCGCGACATTCGGTAGCGTCGGTTGGCCAGGTCGAAGGCTTCGGCAGCGGGGAGGGGCTTGGCGGGCTCTTCCTTGGATTTCTTCTTATCTTTCTTTGCTTTTTTCTTATCCTTTTTGGAGTTCTCGGAGCTCTCGGAGTTCTCGGAGCTCTCGGAGGACTCCTCATCTTTCTTTGCGAGGGCTTGCTCTTCGGGGGTCATGCGGAATTCTTCCCATGCCTGAGGGTCGAGGACCATGAGGATGATGTCGGTCTGGTTTCCCCAGCTGCCGTGGCTCTTCATGCCGTAGCGTCCCGATTCGTAGGTGAGGGCCTTTCCGCCGAGGGCCCATTGTGCGTTGCCGTCGGCGTATCCGCTTTCGGTGAGGTCGACGACCTCGGATCCGTCGGCGGCTACGAGGGCGATGTCGGTGTTGTTCCAGCCGCCGGTGCCGATGTAGTCGACGAGGAGCCAACGGCTGTCGGGGCTCCAGGAGAAGGATATGTCGCCGTCGGAGTAGGAGTAGTTGTACTTGCCGTCGAGAGCCGTTACGGCTTTCTTGGTGTCGAGGTCGAGGACGACAAGCTCGGTTCGGTCGCGGAGGAATGCGAGCTTCTTGCCGTCGGGGCTTACCTCGGGCTGCTGGGCGGGAAGACTGTCGGCGGAGAAGACGAGTTCTTCTTTAAGTGCGGATGCGTAGGGGAAGGTCTTTTCGGCGGGGTCGACGATTGTGGTGGAGAAAATCTGCCAGAGACCGTCGCGTTCGGAGTCGTAGTAGACGGTGCGGCCGTCGGGGGCGAAACAGAATGTGCGCTCCTGCCCCGGGGTGTCGGTGATGCGGCGGGTGGTCTTGTATTTTGTTGATGTCACGTAGATGTCGCCGCGGATGGTGAAAGCCACCTGGTCGGCGTCGTCGCTCACGGCGAGGTTGTCGGCACCGGCGTTGACGTAGCGCTTCACCAGGTCGGCGTCGTAGTCGTCGGCGACAATCTCGACGGCCACCTTCCGGGGTTCGTCGCCGGGGCGGAGGGTGTAGATTTCGCCGTCGTGGCTGAACGCGAGGAGCTTGCCGTCGGCCGATGCCGAGAGGGAGCGTACGGGGTGCTTGGCGAAGCGGGTGAGCATCTCGGGCTTGCCGCCGTCGACGGCGCGTCGCGCCACGTTGAGGGTGCCGCCGTTCTCGGTGAGCCATGCGAAGCTGTCGGCACCGAGCCACACGGGGCAGCGCATGGCCGTGGCTCCTGTGACGAGGGGCGTGTACTTGCCGTCGGCGTACATATAAATATCGGATGTGCCGGCCGACTGCTCGTGCTTGCGGAAGAGATTCTCGTAGCTCTTGTGGTTTTCGAAGAGCAGGCGGCCGTCGGGGGCTGCGGAGGCGCTGTTGACTTGTAGCGACATCAGTCGGCGGGGACGTGCGCCCGGGCGAGCGGCGACGGCCCATGTCTGGCCGAAGAATGCGCCGTTGAGGTCGGAGGGCGACGGCTGGATGTCGGCCGAGAATACTATCGTGCTGTCGTTGAGCCAAGTGAGGGGTGATTCGCCGGCGCTGTGTGTGGTGATGCGCTGCGGTGTGCCGCCGTCGGCGGCTACGGTGAAGATGTCGTATCCGCCGTGTCGGTTGCTACGGAAAGCTATTCGGCTTCCGTCGGGGCTCCATACAGGGGCAGCGTCGATAGCGGGGTCGGAAGTGAGCTGGTGTGCGCGGCCGCCAGCCGAGGGGACGGTGTAGATGTCGCCGCGGTAGGTGAAGGCTATTGTCGCGCCGTCGGGCGACAGAGCGGTGGCTCTCAGCCACAGAGGCGCGTCGGCGGCACTTGCTGCCGCGCACGCCATAAGACTCAATGCAAGAAATATGTGTTTCATAATACTTATATGACGTAAATTTGCGGCAATTGTTACAGCGGGTTGTTGGCATGGCATGAATTTTTTTGTAACTTTGTGGCACATTCTAAACCCCATGGAGAAACGAATCGTAGAATGCGTGCCCAATTTCAGCGAGGGCCGCAATAAAGAGATAATCAAGAGTATCACGGAGGCCATCGAGGCCGTCGAAGGTGTTTCGCTGCTGGACGTTGATCCAGGCGAGGCCACCAACCGCACAGTAGTAACCTTTGCCGGCGAGCCGGAAGCGGTGGCCGAAGCCGCCTTCCAGGGCATAAAGCGCGCGTCGGAACTGATTGACATGAGCCGTCACCACGGGGCGCATCCGCGTATGGGCGCCACCGACGTTTGCCCGTTCGTGCCCGTGTCGGGCATCACGCTGGCCGAATGTGCCGAGCTTGCCCGCCAATTGGGGCAGCGCGTGGCCGACGAGCTCGGCATCCCCGTGTATGCCTACGAGGCATCGGCACTGCGGCCCGAGCGCAAGAACCTCGCCATATGCCGCCGCGGTGAATACGAGGGTCTGGCCGAGCGCATGGGCGGCAGCGACGGCGCCGACTACGGCGATCGCGCGTGGGACGACCAGCTCGCCCGCACGGGCGCGACGGCGATAGGTGCCCGCGACTTCCTCATAGCCGTGAACTTCAACCTCAACAGCACCTCCACGCGGCGCGCCAACGCCATCGCCTTCGACGTTCGCGAGAAGGGGCGCCCCATGCGTGAGGGCGGCAAGCTCACCGGCAAGCCGCTCAAAGACGAGAACGGCAAGCCGCTGATGCAGCCCGGCACGCTCAAGGGCACGAAGGCAATAGGTTGGTATATCGACGAATACGGCATAGCCCAGGTGTCGATGAACATCACCGACACAGCCGCCACGCCCCTCCACGAAGCCTTCGCCGAAGTTTGCCGCAAGGCCGACGCCCGCGGCGTGCGCGTGACGGGCACGGAAATCGTGGGCCTGGTGCCGCGCAAGGCCCTTCTGGACGCCGCCGACTACTTCCTCGCGCGGCAGCAGCGCAGCCTGGGCATCGACGACGACGAGAAGATACGCCTTGCCATCCGCTCGATGGGTCTCGACGAGCTCAAGCCCTTCGTTCCCGAAGAGAAAATCATAGAAGACGTGCTCGAAGCACGCCGCCCGCAGGCACGGCGACTGATCGACCTCAGCGCCAAGGCCTTCGCGCGCACCACGGCATCGGAAGCCCCGGCCCCCGGCGGCGGTTCGGTGGCAGCATATCTCGGCGCCCTCGGCGCGGCCCTCGGCGCTATGGTGGCCAACCTCTCGGCCCACAAGGCCGGCTGGGACGAGCGCTGGGAGGAGTTCTCCGACCTCGCTGTGGAAGGTCAGAAGGCCATGGCGCACCTGCTGTGGCTCGTAGACCGCGACACAGAGTCGTTCAATGCCATCATGGCTGCCATAGGCATGCCCAAAGGTACTGCCGAGGAGCGCGAGCGCCGCGACGCCGCCATCGCAACGGCCACCAAAGAGGCTGTGGCCGTTCCCTACGACACCGTTCGCTCGGCCTACGGCGTGTTCGCGCTGCTCAAAGCCGTGGCCGCCGAGGGCCTTCCGGCATCAATTACCGACGCCGGTGTGGGCGCCCTCGCCGCACGTGCAGCAGTGCGCGGCGCGCTGCTCAACATGCAGATCAACGCCGCAGGCATAGCCGGCGACGCCGAAGTGGAGGCCTGGCTTGCCGACGCGCAGGCTCTCGCCGCGGAAGCCGACGCCCTCGAACAAGAAATACTCCAAACCGTAAACTCCAAGATAGGGAAATGAACAAAGCCGAATTTCAGCGTGCCGTCAGCGAGGGCATACCCACCGAGCTGCCCGCCGCCAAGCCTTACGACCCCGAGGTGAACCACGCTCCGCGCCGCAAGAAAATCCTGAGCCGCGAGGAAGAGAAATTAGCGTTGAAGAACGCGCTGCGTTACTTCCCGGCCGAGCTCCATGCTGAGCTGGCGCCGGAGTTTGCCCATGAGCTTCGCACCTACGGGCGCATCTACATGTACCGCTACCGCCCCGACTACGAGATGTACGCCCGTCCGGTGGACGAGTATCCGGCGCGCTCGCGCCAGGCCGCGGCCATCATGATGATGATACAGAACAACCTCGACCCCGCCGTGGCACAGCATCCCCACGAGCTGATAACCTACGGCGGCAACGGGGCGGTGTTCCAGAATTGGGCGCAGTACCGCCTGACGATGAAATATCTCAGCGAGATGACCGACGAGCAGACGCTCGTGATGTACTCGGGCCATCCGCTGGGCCTCTTCCCCTCGCACCGCGAGGCACCGCGCGTGGTGGTGACCAACGGCATGGTTGTGCCCAATTACAGCAAGCCCGACGATTGGGAGCGCTTCAACGCGCTGGGTGTGAGTCAGTACGGCCAGATGACGGCCGGCTCCTACATGTATATAGGCCCGCAGGGCATAGTCCACGGCACTACCATCACGGTGCTCAACGCCGCGCGGCGCCGCTCTACTGACGGCAGCCTCGGGGGGATGCTCTTCGTGACGGCCGGCCTCGGCGGCATGAGCGGCGCACAGCCCAAGGCCGGCAATATAGCCGGAGTGGTGACCGTGGTGGCCGAAATCAACCCCAAGGCCGTGGAGAAGCGCAAGGCCCAGGGCTGGGTCGACGAGGTGCACACCGACCTCGACGAGCTCATGGAGCGCATACGCCGGGCCATGACCGAGCGCAAGCCCGTGTCGCTGGCCTATCAGGGCAATGTGGTTGACCTGTGGGAGCGTCTGGCCGACAGCAACATACGCGTAGACCTCGGTTCGGACCAGACGTCGCTCCACAATCCGTGGGCAGGCGGCTACTACCCGGCCGGCATTAGCTTCGAGGAGGCCAAGACCATGATGGCCGACGACCCCGAGGGCTTCCGCGAGGCCGTGCAGGCGTCGCTGCGCCGGCAGGTTGCGGCCATCAACAAGCTGGCCGAGCGCGGCATGTACTTCTTCGACTACGGCAACGCGTTCCTGCTCGAATCGTCGCGCGCCGGCGCCGACATCGCGGGCGAGAACGGCCGACAGTTCCGCTATCCTTCCTATGTTGAGGATATTATGGGCCCGCTGTTCTTCGACTACGGTTTCGGACCCTTCCGTTGGGTGTGCGCGTCGGAGGACCCCTCCGACCTTGCCCTCACCGACAAGATTGCCGGCGACGTGCTCGAAGAGCTTCGCGCCGAGGCACCTGCCGACATCGCCGGGCAGCTCGACGACAACATACACTGGATACGCCGCGCGGGCGCCAACCACCTGGTGGTTGGCTCGCAGGCGCGCATACTCTACGCCGATGCCGAGGGGCGCGCGCGCATAGCGCTGGCCTTCAACGACGCCATTGCCGACGGACGGCTCAAAGGGCCGGTTGTGCTCGGACGCGACCACCACGACGTGAGCGGCACCGACTCGCCCTACCGCGAGACATCGAACATCTACGACGGCTCGCGCTACTGCGCCGACATGGCCGTTCAGAACGTAATCGGCGACTCCTTCCGGGGCGCCACCTGGGTATCGCTGCACAACGGCGGCGGCGTAGGCTGGGGCGAGGTAATAAACGGAGGCTTCGGCATGGTGCTCGACGGCTCGGCCGAGTGCCGCCAACGCATACTCCGCATGCTCCAATGGGACGTGGAAAACGGCATAGCGCGCCGCGCCTGGGCGCGCAACGACGGCGCCCTCGCCGCCATAGCACGCCGCATGGAGAAGCACGAGGGCCTGAAGGTGACCGTGCCCAACATAGCCGACGACAAAACTATCGAAAACGCTCTGCAATAACAAAATATGGAACATACAGACCATTATATATCGCCCAATCCCATCACCTGCCGTGATGTGGTCGACCTTGTCGACGGCGACTGCACCCTCCACCTGAGCCAGCGCTCGGAGGAACTAATAAAGCGCTGCCGCGACTACCTCGACGAGAAGATAGCGCGTACGGCCGAGCCCGTCTACGGCATCAACACCGGCTTCGGCTCGCTGTGCAACATATCGATAGGGCCCGACGAGCTGTCGCAGCTTCAAAGCAACCTTGTGATGAGCCATGCGTGCGGTCTGGGCGAGCGCCTCGACACGCGCACGGTGCGGACGATGCTTCTGCTTAAAATACAGTCGCTCAGCTACGGCAACTCCGGCGTGGCCGTGGAGACGGTGCAGCGCCTCATCGACTTCTTCAACCTGCGCATCACCCCGGTGGTGTACTCGCAGGGTTCGTTGGGTGCGAGCGGCGACCTCGCACCGCTCGCCAACATGTGCCTGCCGCTCATCGGCCTGGGCGAGATGGAGATGGACGGCGCCATAGTGCCTGCCGCCGAAGCCCTGGCGCGCCACGGCCTCAAACCGCTGAAACTGCGCTCCAAGGAGGGCCTTGCGCTGCTCAACGGCACTCAGTTCATGTCGGCCCACGGCACGCTGGCCGTTGTTGCGGCGCAGCGCCTGCTGAAAGCCGCCGACAGGATAGCGGCAATGTCGCTCGACGCCTTCGACGGCCGCATCGAGCCTTTCGGGGCGCGTGTCAACGAAGTCCGCCACCAGCAGGGACAGATAGAAGTGGCCGAGGACATGCGCGAAATTCTCGCCGGCAGCGAACTCATAGCGCAGCCCAAGAAGCATGTGCAGGACCCCTATTCGTTCCGCTGTATCCCGCAGGTGCACGGCGCGGTGAAGGACGCCATCGCCTTCGTAAACCGCATAATGGAGAACGAGATAAACTCGCCGACCGACAACCCGACGGTGTTCCCCGACGACGACGTGATAGTTTCGGCGGGCAACTTCCACGGCGAGCCCATAGCCATGCCGATGGACTATCTGGCGCTGGCCCTCACCGAGCTGTCGAACATCAGCGAGCGCCGCATCTACAAGCTCATAGGCGGCACGCGCGGGCTTCCGTCGTTCCTGGTGGCCAAGCCGGGTCTCAACAGCGGCTTCATGATAGCGCAGTATGCAGCGGCGTCGGTGCTCAACCAGAACAAGAGCCTCTGCTGGCCAACGAGTTGCGACAGCATACCATCGTCGCAGGGTCAGGAAGACCATGTGTCGATGGGTGCCAACAGCGCCACGAAGCTACTGCGCGTGGTGGCCAACGCCACAGAGGTACTCGGCATAGAGCTCTTCACCGCCGCGCAGGCGCTGGAATTCCGCCGGCCGCTCAAATCGTCGGCCTGTGTGGAGAGTCTTTTCGAAGCATTCCGCCGCGAGGTGCCTTTCATTGATGTGGATACGGTGATGAGCCCGCTCATACACCGCGCCGTCAACTTCGTGAAGACATGCGAGTTGTAAACATACGCCGTATCTACGGCATAGTGCCTGCGGGCGTCGGGCGCCTGCGCGGCGCGGAGGTGGGCACAATGCAGAGCCTCGACAATGCGTGGATTGAGATTGCCAACGACGGTACCATCGCCGCCTTCGGCACCATGGACCGTTGTCCTGCCGACGATGGCTACGGCTCCATCGTCGATGCCTGCGGTGGCCTCGTGCTGCCGGCATTCTGCGACTCGCATACACATATAATATATGCCGCCCCGCGTCAGGGTGAGTTCGTCGATAAAATCCAGGGCCTGAGCTATGCCGAGATAGCGGCTCGGGGCGGGGGTATACTGAACAGCGCCGACGTGTTGGCGCATACCTCCGAGGAGCAGCTCGCCGCCGACGCCCTCAAGCGCGCCCGCCGTATGATGGCCGCCGGCACCGGCGCCATCGAGATAAAGACGGGCTACGGGCTCGACAGGGTGGGCGAAATCAAGATGTTGCGCGCCGCGGCACGCGTGGCCGACAGCGTCGAGGCACGCGTCCGCATCACCTTCCTCGGCGCCCACGCCGTGGCCCGTGCATATGCCGGGCGTCAGGGCGACTACGTCGACATGCTCATCGCCGACATGCTGCCCGCCGTCGCCGCCGAAGGGTTGGCGCAGTATGTGGATGTGTTCTGCGACGAGGGTTTCTTCACCCCCGACGAAACGGCGCGCATCCTCGAAGCCGCCGCGCGCTACGGCCTGCGGCCTAAGATTCACGCCAACGAGCTTGCCAACAGCGGCGGCGTGCAGGTAGGCGTTGCCCACGGGGCGCTGTCGGTCGACCATTTGGAGAACGCAGGCGAGGAGGAGATACGCCTTCTTGCGGCCTCCGACACAGTGGCCACGATGCTGCCGGGGGCGTCTTTTTTCAGTCGGCTGCCTTACGGCCCGGCGCGACGGGCCGTCGACAGCGGCGCGACGCTGGCTTTGGCATCGGACTACAATCCGGGTTCGTCGCCGTCGGGCGACATGCGCTTCGTGATGAGCCTTGGGTGCATCAACATGGGTCTCCTTCCCGAAGAGGCGCTTGGCGCCACCACGCTCAACGGCGCCGCCGCGATGGGTCTCGCCGACCGTTGCGGTGCCATCACCGTGGGCCGCGACGCCTCATTCATCATCACGCGCCCCGATGTCCCCGACCTGGCCTACATCCCCTACGCCTACACAGAGCCGTGGATATCGGCCGTCCACCTCCGCGGCCGGAGGGTGCGAAACTTTGAGTAGCATCGAAATTCGCCACAGGTAGCAAAATTTTTGCGGGAAAATTTTGCGGGAACGAAATTTTGTCGTAAATTTGCAGTCGCAAAGCGCAAAAGCGCTGTTCGACCAATGGAAAGGTGCCGGAGTGGTCGATCGGGGCGGTCTCGAAAACCGTTGTACCCTTGCGGGTACCCAGGGTTCGAATCCCTGCCTTTCCGCAATCAATCAAGCCAAATCCGCTGTAAGTCAATAATTTGCAGCGGATTTAATTTTATATACATACAAAAATACATACAAATTGCCGGACAATCCCAGCCCCATACAAATGCGTCTGTATCATAGAAAATCAAAAGG
>CABRZA010000066.1 GCA_902475285.1 uncultured Porphyromonadaceae bacterium | reverse complement strand
TAAGAGGGCGTAAATGTGTATAAAAGGCGGTTGGGGAACGGAAGGAAATTCATAATTTAGCGGCGCTTATTCCGCAACATTATGCAATCAAAAGCCTTTA
Source organism: uncultured Porphyromonadaceae bacterium (assembly GCA_902475285.1). Classification (GTDB taxonomy): domain Bacteria; phylum Bacteroidota; class Bacteroidia; order Bacteroidales; family Muribaculaceae; genus CAG-873. The sequence continues at coordinate 12,916 of CABRZA010000066.1, read as the reverse complement.
CATTATTGTGCCTCGTCATTTCGGCATCCACACTGTCGGCCAAGGGTTCCGGATGGGTACTCGCCGATTCGACGACACATTCGCCGCTACCGAACGCGACCATCTTCGACCGTTATGGCAAAGCCGCGGGCATGACACGCAGCGACGGCAGCGCACCATATATTTCGCCTCATGATTACCCGCTGGCCGTAAGATATTTAGGCTACAAGGAGAGGACGGTAAGCTCGCCGGACGCCGACAGTGTGTTCATGCAACCCAATATAACCGAATTGCGCGATATCGTGGTGGAATCACGGCAGAAAAAACTGCTGCATATGCTTGCCTATGTTAGGGAATATTCAACGCTAAGCACCTACACCGACACCGTGACCCTCTTCCGAGAAAAAATGGTTGACTACATGCTCAGCGACGACGCCAAACTTCGGCGCAAAGGGTGGCGGCTGCCGAGAGTACTGAAATCGGAGTCGTACTACCATTTCACCAATCTCGAAGGTCTCGACAGCGTGAGCGACCGCTGCAACAATTACTTCACATGGTCGGACTGGGTGGGGATGGTACCCTCCACTACCCTCCCCGCCGGCCTCGCCGACAAGGAGCACGGCACCGACACCGTACACGGGAAGTACAGCCCTACGGAAATATGGGTGCGCGACGCCAGCCGCGTGAGTCTTGACGTGGATGTGCTGGCCGACACGGCCAGCCGGAAATGGGTTCCGAATCTGTCGCTGTTCTTCCGCAAGGACGTCGACTTCGAGCGGTTCAAGATACGCTTCAACTACAATAATGTAGGCGATATGGCCGCAGCCTCGAACCTCACGGGCTATTCGTACAATATAGAGTCGAGCGGCCGAGGGCGCAACATGTTCATGTTCAACAATGTCGACGAGCCTTTCTTCGTCAACACCTATGCCGAAATCTATATTGTCGACAAAGAATACGTCACAGCCAAGGAAGCCGGGAAATGGGACAAACTGCGCGTTGACGACAATCAGATGAGCATATTTGTTCCCGACGAAGCTCCCGAGCTTCAATCGAATGTGCTGGCGCTCATCGAGCGCGTGAATAATGTGGACAATGCGCAGGTGCGTGTGAGCATGGTGCCCGACCACCGTCTTGCGGGTCGAAAAGGGGAGCGTTACAGTCCCGGTCAGGCCATCCTCGGGCGTCTCAAAGGACTTTTTGGCATCGACAATATCAACGCACGCCGGAAATGGAACCGCCAATGGAAAGAATTCCGGCGGGAGAGGAAGGACCGGAACGCATCGCAGTGATGCCGTCTTCGGCTAATCGACAAGTTTCTGAGCCATTGAAGTGAGAACGTCGGTCATTTCGAGGCCCTCGATGTAATGGCTCGGGATGGCGGATATGCCACGGAGAGCTCCGAGGAGGTTGCCAGCGATGGCTGCCGTTGAGTCGCTGTCGCCGTCGTGGTTGGCAGCGGCAACGATACACTTTTCGAAGTCGTCGAAGTGACGCGCAACGCAATACAGGGCTATCGCGAGGGCTTCGTCGCCTACCCATCCTTCGCCGAGACTGCGGATGGCCTCTTCGTCGGGAGTGACCGCCATAGACAATCTCAACGCATCCAATATCAAGCGTTTGAATTCGGACGAGATTTCATTGTCACAGGGTATTGTGCGCAAAGTTGAATGAAGGCAATTGACAATAACATCCACAATATCGGCGATGTTGCGCATATTGGCCGTTGCGAATTCGGCAACAAGCATAGCCATCATGGCCGACGCCAGTGAGCTTGCCTTATGCAGGTGAGTTATTTCGGCCGCGAGAGCCGCCACTATTCCGGCGTCCGTGACCGAAAGTCGGTCGGGATGGGCAGCTGCATACAGGCCTATCGGAGCCACGCGCATCACGCCGCCGCAGCCCTTGGAGAAGTTATGCACCTCGACTCCACGGTTTATGCCGGACAATGCCGTCATGCAAGTATTGCCCGGAGAGCGGCGATGCCAAAGGCCGGCGTTTTCGGCCAATGCCGAGCCGTCGATGCGGTGCATCGTCTCGGTCTGGGTAGCAAACCAATCGAGATATGCCTTGCGGATATGGGCTATGTAGTCGCGCTCTTGTGCATTCACCATGCCTTCGGCCGTGAATAGCGTCATCTGAGTGTCGTCGGAAAAGTGAGCCGGCACGGCTGAGTAGCGCTCGATACGGCCGCCCGCGTAGCGTGCACGGATTTGTGCCAGACTGAGGAATTCGACTTCGTAGCCGAGGGCGTCACCGGCGGCGCCGCCTATGATGCAGCCGAGGCTGCGGTCGAGGAGTTGTTCTTTTGTCATGGGATATGAACAACCGCTGACCCACACAATCGTGCGAATCAGCGGAGGGTAAAGTTAAGAGTTAGTTTACTTTAAAGCGGGTGTTGCCGGTAGCGAAGAAATCGGCTATTTGCGCGGCGGCTGCAAGACCGGCATTGAGGTTGGCCTCGGCAGTCTGTGCGCCCGACTTCTTGGGCGTGAAGAACACGCGGTCGGCAAAGCGCTCAAGGAGGCGGTCGGCGCATGCGGGGCGCACGTCGGCGTAATATTTCAGATCGGGGCGCTCCTCGAGCATCTTTTCGAGAGCGGCTTCGTCGATTACCTCCTTGCGGGCGGTGTTGATTATCACGGCACCTTTGGGAAGCGCACCTATAAGCTCCTCGCCTATCGAGCCTTTTGTCTGCGGTGTGGCGGGAATATGGATGGATAGAATGTCGCTGGCGGCATAAAGCTCCTTGAGACCGGGAGCCACGGCCACACCGGCTTCTTGGATTACTTCATCGGGGCAATAGGGGTCGAAGGCCGTTACGGTCATGCCGAGACCTTTGGCTTTCGGCGCCACTTTTCGGCTTACCTGGCCGAAGGCCTGCAAGCCGAGACGACGGCCGCCCAGCTCGAAGCCCGTGGAGCCCGAATAGTTGTTGCGCGCCGCCATTATGGCGAGGCCCACCACGAGTTCGGCCACTGCGTTGGCGTTCTGGCCTGGAGTGTTCTCAACCACTATGCCGGCGTTGCGGGCGGCTTCGAGGTCAATATTGTCGTAGCCGGCACCTGCTCGGACTATTATGCGAAGCTTAGGAGCGGCTGCGACGGCGGCGGCATCGATAATGTCGCTGCGCACAATCAGGGCGTCGGCGTCGGCGAGCGCTGCGTGAAGCTCGGCAACCGATTTGTATTTTTCGAGAAATACAGGCGTATGGCCGGCAGCCTCAATTGCTTCGGCAATCTTTGCCGAAGCAGAAGCCGAGAACGGTTTCTCGGTGGCTATCAATACTTTCATAGAGGATATTTTCAACGGGTTGCTTCAAAATCGCGCATAGCCTCGACGAGGACCTTCACACTTTCGATGGGGAGTGCGTTGTAGAGCGACGCACGGAAGCCGCCCACCGAACGGTGACCCTTGATACCTACGATGCCACGGTCGGCGCAGAAGTCGACGAAGGCGCCTTCGAGCTCCTTATATTCGGGAGTCATGACGAAAGTGACGTTCATAATCGAGCGGTCGGCGGGGTCGGTTACGGTGCCGACGAACATACGGCTGTTGTCGATGGCGTCGTAGAGATAAGCGGCCTTCTCGATGTCGCGGCGGTGGAGCTCGTCGATGCCGCCGAGCTGCTTGTAGTAGCGGAGTGTCTGGAGAGCGGCATAGATGGGCAGCACGGGAGGCGTGTTGAACATCGAACCTTTCTTGACGTGTGTGCGATAGTCGAGCATCGTGGGGATGGGACGGTCGACATGGGCGAGTGCGTCCTCACGCACTATGACGAGTGTCACGCCGGCGGGAGCGAGGTTTTTCTGCGCACCGGCATAGATGGCATTGTAGTTGGAGAAGTCGATTCGACGGGAGAATATGTCGGAGCTCATGTCGGCCACCATGCGGCAGGGCACGACAGGATCGGTATGGATTTCGGTACCGTAGATGGTGTTGTTGGAGGTGTAGTGGAAGTAGTCGACGTCGGCTGGAACTTCAAAACCTTTGGGGATGAAGGTGTATCCGGCTTCTTTGGATGAAGCGACAACGTCGACTTCTCCAAAGAGGCGAGCCTCCTTGATTGCGTTGGAAGCCCATGTACCGGTGTCGAGATAAGCGGCTCGACGGGCAAGAAGATTGTAGGGAATCATGCAGAACTGCATCGATGCGCCCCCACCGAGCCAGAGCACTTCGAATCCGGCCGGAATTTCGAGGATTTCTTTCACCAATGCCGTAGCTTCGTCGATAACGGCTTGGAATTGCTTGCTGCGGTGTGACACCTCGAGCACAGAGAGGCCGGTATCGGCAAAGTTGAGGATAGCATCGGCAGTGTTGCGGATGGTGTATTCGCTCAGAATCGACGGTCCGGCGTAGAAGTTATGTTTCTTCATTGGAACTATTGGTTTTTGAGTTCTTCTTGCATGTTTCAGGGTTGCGGAGAGCGTCACGGGCGTTCTCCGCTTGCAAAAATAGTCAAAGACCCGCACATACGCAAGAGGCGACAAAAAAAATCTCGCCACGAAAGCGCGGCGAGAAGGGAAGGTAAATCGCCCGCGCAGTTAAACCACGCGGGCGCAGCGATCAATTATTTGCAGTGGGAAGGAGAATGATGGATGCCTTATTAGCCGGCAAGATGGTGTTGCGCACAAAAGCGGCAACCGTTGCCGGCGTGATGGCATCGACGGCGTCGAGATAGGGATTGTGCGTGTCGTAGCCATAATAAGTATGGAGTTTGAACACGCGGAGCCAGTAGGCGTTGTCGCGCTCCATTTCAGCGAAATTCTTGCGCAGATATTCCTTGATGGCGGCCACATCGTCGGCGGAGATGTTGGCTTCATCGGCGAGAGTGGCAATATTTGCGTTGACCACATCGAGAGTCTCCTGCTCGCGTCCGGGGGTAACCTTTATGTAGGTCGGCATCATGAGCTTGGCGCCCGATTTGATGCTGAGGCCGGTATTGACTGCGGCGTGTGTCTTGATGGAATAGGTCCAGCCACGGTTCTCGCGGAGATCGGCCATGAGACGCGAACGGAGGAGCTGTCCGGCCACGGTGGCGTTGAGTGCGTTTGCAAGCGAGTAATCGGCATCACCACTATAAAATGAGTAGACTATGCCCTGGGGATTCTCCATGGCACGCCCGAAGCGAAGGTCGAAGTCATAAGGAGTGTAAGTGTAGTTGATGTCGACCGGAGCGGTAAGCGCGCCCGTAGCTGTGGGCAAAGAGGCAATGTATCGCTCCATGAGAGGCACGATGGAATCGGCAGGATAGTCGCCCACTATCATATAGGTGAAACCGTCCATATTGTCGAAGCGGCTATGGTAGAGCTTGAAGGCGGCGTCGAGATCGATATGCTCCACATCGTCGGCATTCTGACGTGCAGCCAAAGGATGCCGGCTGTAAATATTATGGTGTATGGAATCGCCCATTGCCTGGGTGGGATTGAGGCGGCGGTGCGCCACATTGTTCCGCTGGCCGTCGATGAAACGTTTGAATGCCAGGCTGTCGGGCTCGAAGCCGGTGGCGCGGAGATAGAGAAGTTGAAGGGCGACTTCGAGGTCGTCGGCCGTAGTGGCGGTTTCGAGGCTTTCCTCGTAGTTAGATACGGATACTGACGCCTTAACCTGACGACCGGCGAGAATGTTGCGAATCTCCGAGGATGTGAGACCACCGTATTTCATCTCGGCCATAAGCTCGTTGACCACGCGGAGGGTGGGCACGTCGGCCGCACGGTATGTGAGGGAAAGGCCTCCCGGGCGGAACCCCCTGACATAAACCTGACCCGGTTTATAGTCGGTGTGCTTGGCAATCACGCGGATACCGTTGGAAAGAGTGTAGGTTACAGCACCAAATTCCGCCAGCGAGTCGACAGCCACTACTCTGCCCTCACTCGGCGACACGGGAAGCGCGGCGGCAGTCGCCGACGTGCCGACAGAGAAAGGAGTATAGGAGGCCTCACGGGCTTCGGCGACGGTGCGGCGCAGCAGTTGTTCACGTTCGGCGTCGGAAGTGTCGCCTACCGGTGTGTAGTTGAGTATAACCATGCCGCCGTCGGACGGGAGAGCATTTAACCAGCGCGCCACGGCATGGGCATCGACCGCGTCGATGGCAGCAAGAGTGAGGCGGTTGGACTCTTCGGGGCTGACGGAGTTTCCTCCGTCGAGAAAGTGGCGCACGGCACGTCGCGCAAGCATGGTGTTGTTTTCGCTTTTCGATGCGCGCAGCTTCTCGGCGGCATCGGTCCGGGCTTTTTCCTTTGCTTTCTCAATCTCGGCGGGAGTGAAGCCGAGGCGCGCGGCACGGAACATCTCTCCGGCCCACAGACGGGCGGCATCGGCGGCGCGACCGGCCTTCACCGGTCCGCGCATAGTGAAAGCCTGCTCACCTCCGGCCATGAAGAACTTGGTCTTGCCTATGGCAAGGGAGAAATAGGGGTAGTCGGAGCTGTTCTCGATGGCATCGAAACGCTCGACCAAAAGAGCCGCCACGATGTCGGCCATCACGCGCGCCTCCACAGAATCGTCGTAGGGCATGCGCCAGTAGAGCTGAAGCATTTCCGAACCCTGCTCGGCATCGGAGCGGACCACAGCGACAAGACTGTCGGCCACGGGTACGGCCGGACGCACGGCCTTTTGCGAGAGCGGGGAGCGGCGCGCGGGAATGGAGCCGAAGGTAGTGCGCACCTGCTTTTCGACGGCATCGACGTCGATGTCGCCGGTAACAATCACGGCCTGGTTGGCCGGCACGTTCCATCGATCGTAGAAACGGCGGAGCACTTCCGGCTTGAAATTCTCGACAACATCCATCTGCCCGATGGGGAGACGGTAGCCGTAGGCAGTGCCGCCGTAGAGGTCGGGCGAAGCCTTTTCGAGCATACGGTTGGTGGCACTGTTGCGCTGGCGCCACTCATTGACAATCACACCGCGCTCGGCGTCGATGTCGGCCGGATTTAGAAGGAGGCCGCAGCTCCAGTCGCGCAGAATCATCAGACACGAATCGACCGTAGATGTGCGGGCGACGGGCGCCTTGCAGATGTTGTAGACGGTCTCGTCGGTCGATGTGTAGGCATTCAGATGTGCTCCGAACTTCACGCCTATGCTTTCGAGATAGGTAATGAGCGAGTTGCCGGGGAAATGGTCGGTGCCGTTAAAGCACATGTGTTCGAGGAAGTGAGCGAGACCGCGCTGGTCGTCGTCCTCATACACCGAGCCTACCTTCTGAGCGAGAAAATAGTCGGCCGTACCGGCGGGATTGTCGTTGTGGCGAATGTAAAATGTAAGACCATTGTCGAGGACTCCGACACGTGTATCGGGGTCGATGTCGGCGGTGTATGCGTTCAGAAAGGCGCAGGCCGCGAGTGCTACGGGCAATATCTTTTTCATGTACGGGATATATAGTTTGTCAAAATTTCAAAAAGAGAAAACAGCCTCTGCGGCGGCCATGAAGCCGCGCCGGTGGGCCTCCACAGCATAGATACCTCCGGCAACGCGCAAGCCTATGCAGCGTCCGGCGGGAAGCATTCGGTCGATTCCAAGCTCAAGGCGGCTGTCGAGGCGACGCAGACGGGCAGCCTCGAAGGCTTCGGAAGTGACACTGGCAGGGAAAGCGACGGCCTCGGGCATACCGTCGAGACTACAATCCGAGGGAAGGGTGGCGTGGAGATGCGCAGCTACATGAAGAAGCCATTTCGGCGAGGCAAATCGACAAAAACGAGCCCCGAGTCCGACTTGTGCGGCAGCCGTGCGAAGATTTCGCGGACTGTTGGCAAAGAGCGTGCTGTGACGTCGGGTGTATGTGGCGGCGGCATCTATATCGAGCGTCGCGAGCGCCGTGCGGTGGCGCCATACGCCCTGAACCGTGGCGGATGTGCCCCTGAACCGATAGGTATCTATCCCAAAAAGGAGTGGGAATACACCTCCGGCGGGGTCGCCGAATATATTTTCGGTGCCGGTGCGCCGGTCGTGGCGCCAAGTGGCCGACACGCGCCATGAGGCTGCCGACCATCCGGCCTGTACTTTCCACTGCGTGTGGGCGGCATGCTGCAGCGGCAGACGGTTGAGATCGACAAGCTGCTTGGTGAATGAAAAGCGGCTGAACGACGCCGAGCCGAACGCCCCCACTCCATGGCGTGGAAATGCGGCGAGAGCAGCCCCGAAGCGGCTGCCTGAATAGTGGGAGTTGCGCCCTTGTCCCGAAAAGCGGGCATAATGCGTGCCCAACCCGGATGTATGGTAGATACGGCTCTCGCCGAGTTCGCTCACGAACATTATGGAGTTGGTTTGCTTGTACTTCCCGGCACTGACGGTTGCCGCAAAGGCATGCATACCCAAGAAAGCTCCGGCGCTGAATGCAGCGTCGAGACGCCCTACGGTGTTCTTGGGACGGGGGTCGCGACGGCGGCAATCCTGCACGGCGGTATAGCCGGCCTCAACGCCGAAAATGGTCGGTCCACCAAAACTTCCGGCATACGAGCCGCCGAACGAGTAGACCTCACGCTCGAGGTCGCCGCCGACTTCGTCCGTCGTAAAAAAGGGAAAAAGGATGTCGGCGTCCGTTGTTTCGGAGCCTTGAAGGTCGCGTGCCGTTCCATTTTTGTAGAGGGCACACCCCGTGAGGGTTCCATAAGGAGTCTTTATATAAGTGCTGGCGTCGAAAAATCCGTAACTTCCTCCCCGGCCCGTCTGCGGCGAGACAGGTGCAGACAAGCGCTGCGTGGTGAATCCGGCCGCAATATCGGTATTGCTTACGGGTTGACGCAGCGAGGAGAAAGCGGGCGTGGCCAGCGTGGCGGAAGCCGGCAAGGAAAAGACCGTGTCGTAGTCGAGAGGACGACAAAGGGATTCTGCCGCCAGCCGTCCCGGCCAGAGCGCAAGTATAAGTGTAGGAATAATCAAGTGCTTACGATTCATAATTCTTGTGCAGGGAGAACGCCGTCGAGAGTAACTGCCGATGCCTTCGTGCCGTCGGCGGCGATAGCTCCGCCCTGAAGCTCTATTTCGGAAGGGGTGACATTGGAGTTGAAGTCGACAGAAGAATTATTGGTGTCGGCGAAAACTATACGTGTGCCGTCGGTGGCGGCGACACGGCGGCGGACAGCACGGAAATAACGCGTCTTGTCGTTGTCGAGCGTGCCGCAATAAGCCCACCCGCTGTCGAGTGCAGGTGTAGTTACTATCCATTGGAACGACGATTCTACCGAGAGATTGACGGCGTCGACAATCCAGTCGTTCGGTATGCGGTAGGCCGAGGCTGTCATGGGAAACGTACCTGCAACGGTTACCTGCTCGTAGTCCATGGTGTAGTAGTTCGACGAGAGGAAAGTTTCCTTGTCGAGGGGTATGCGGGCGAGAGCATATGCCTTGAAGCCACGGTTGTGCAGCTGCCATACGCTGCGGGTGTAGCAATACCACTTGTCGAGGTTCGTAACGTCGGGATTGTCGATATCGACAGTCGACGGTGTGGAACTTTGGTCGTACCACTCGAAGTCGGCGTGGCTGAGGTCGATTGAAAGTGGATTGGCCACACGATGGTCGATGGCTATGTCGGCAACGAGCAATTCACCGCCGGGCTCCACGGGATAGTCGGTGCCGCTGCCGGGAATGAGGTATATGGCATCGGCCGTGAAATCGGTTGCCATGATGTCGGGAGTGTAGACGTTCTTGCGTGTGGTGTTGAAGAGCGATTCCACTATGGCCAGACCGTCGGCATACACCGTGGCGGATGTGTTGTTGCACAGTTTGATGTACTGGTCGCCGACATATCCGTTGCCCGAGCTGCGGAGCGTACCGGTGAAGAAAATCTCCTTAATTATCAAGTCGGCGGATGTGGCGGTAGCGTATGTGCCGATGCGGAACGATGTGGCGGAGCTTATATCGACCCCCGCACGGCTTCCGCGGACAGTGGCCTCGGCACCATTGGGAAGAATCACGGTGCCGTCGAAAGCGATGTTGTAGAAACCCGGGATGGCTGCGGCGTGCGCCGAGCCCGAGGCATCGGCGACGAAAGATGTAACCTCACCCGTGGATATGTTGCTCATGGTGAAGGCGCCCCCTGTGATGGAGGATGCCTCTATGCCTGCGGGGGCGTCGATGGCAAGCGTGAGGTTCACGGGCGATATGTCGACGCTGTCGCTGCACGCGACGAATACGGCACCGATTGCCGGATATATGAATATTTTTTTGAGCTTGTTCATGCTTCATGTAGTTGTTTTAGATTTTCACATTCACCTCCATGCCGAAATAGGCGTCGGAGCTTCGGCGGACCGTAAGCCCTCCTGAGTTAAAGTCAGGGAGGTAATCGATGATGCGGTTTACAAAGACTGCCACCCGAAGGTAACGCCCGATTGTCTTGGTAGCCTTGAAATTGACATAGAGGGCAGTGGGTATGGAGTAGTTGTCGTAGAGCGCGGGGTTATAGTAGCGCTCGAGATAACGGAGCATGGGGTCGGCGGCAGCTGCTGCATCGTAGGGATGGAGCTTGCCGTCGGCACTGCTGATATATGCCGTGGGAGTACCGTTCTCGGCCAGACGACGCGTCTTGACATACCACATACACTGCAAGGTGGTGGTGAAGACAAGTCCGAGACGCGGCAGCTGGGTGTCGAACATGAAGTTGGTGTTGAACTGCTCGTTAACCCTGCCGTCGGCCGTATCGTAGAGCCCCACATACCGGTCGGAAACGGCGACATTGTCGACCACGTCGCCGACGGGATCGAAGAGCATCATGGAATTGGAATAGCGAGTGCGGAACCATGCACCGTTAATTGTAAGGGCCGTGGCCAGCGGTGCCCAACGGGCTGTGGAGAGAGTGTATTCGACGCCGCGCTTGTCGATGCGCGAACCGTTCTCAGCACGGCGGAAGCTGCGCAGTACCGACGTATCGACGTAGGGCAGGTCGGCAAGGTCCGGTGGCCCGATGAGACTGCCCGGGGCGATGCCGGAGGGGTCGTAGAGCCGGTAAGCATAGGAGGCATACTGCGGAGAGTAACGGAAACCGTCGTTCATATGTTCCTCGAAATAGGTTATGTTCAGACGGTTGGAACCTATGTTTGCGCCGAAGCGTATTTCATATTTGGCGTTGCGGGCCGGGCGCAATGCATAGTTTACGGCGTCGTTGATGTAGGTCCGGATATTTACGCGACTGTTCTCCAAAGGCTTGGAGGTATCGTAGTAATTTAGTTGGAGAATGTCGAGGAAGGCCACCTGAGGGAAAAGGTAGTCGGCTGTGGGCATGCGGGTGCTCAGGCCGTAGCCACCGGCGAGAAAGAGGTCGGCGCGATGGCCGGCAATTCCGAATGCCGGAAAGCGCCATACCAGATTGACGCGCGGGTCGGGGTAGGGACGGCCAGAAAGATAGTATCGACTGTCGAGGCCTGCGAGAGACAGCACGCGCAGACCGGCCTGCAACTCGGCCACGTTGGCCCCGACGGGCACAGTGAGTGCGTCTTCGATAAAGGCGCCGGCCACACGCAGCGCGGGAATGGTAGAGAAATCGCGGGGGCGCGATGTCCACGATGCGCTCAGCGGGCGCGAAAGATCGTAGATCTGCCCTTTGCCGAGGTTTTTGGTGAGCGAGAAATCGGCGCCGATTTTATAGCGCTGCGAGGCCCCCTGCCATATAGGCAGATCGCCGGTGGCACGCAGCTTGGCATAGAAACTTACCGGCTTGCCGTCGCAAACATAATCGGCTATATATTCGCCGAGGATGTAGTGCCCGTCGTGAACTCCAGGCCCGGTGCTGCCGGGCGCTACGGTAGCACGTGCTGGCGCGACCTGGAGCTGACGCTCGAGCCGGTCGGAGGTGTAGTTTCCCGAAAGATTGAAATCTACGCTTTCGAGCCACGGCAGGCCTTCGAAATTCAGCGTCAGCGCCGATGTGGCGGAGAGTTCTGTGCGCCGGCTGCGATATATGTCGATTTTCGTCAACGAGAGGTCGGGGTCGGCCTTGGCTCGGTCGAGCGTAGTGTTGACATCCGCCGCGATGTTCCAATCGGCGCTCACACGGCGCCCGGGCATGTGCAGCGCCGAACGCACGGAGGCGGTGAGACGCGAGTAGTTCTCAAGATTGTCACGCGGATCGATTTTGCTGTCGAGCCAGCCGATGTCGGCGTTCAGGGTGTTGCGTCGCTGCGGTCCCACGGCAAAGCCTTTGCCGGCAAAGAGAAGCTTGCTGAAACCGTCGGCCTTGAAGCGGGCTGTATATGGCGTGGCGGCGCGACAACGCCGTATGTTTACCATGCCCGACGACAGGTTGCCGTATTCGGCCGAGGGTATGCCGCGGATGACTTCGACACTCTCAATGTTGTCGGTCGATATGGAGCGCATGTCGACACCACGGTTGAGCGACGAACGGCCGTCGGCGGCCAAAGTGCCAATGCTCTGGAGGTTGGCATCGGTATTTATGGGAGCGCCGTCGATATTGAACTGCGTGCCCAGGGCAGAGATGGCATAGTCGTCGTCGGCATTGATGGTTCCGGTTGCGCCGAGGCTGCCGGTTTCGCGGAGCTTTATGCTGTTGACGGCACCGGGGCGAGGGTTTTGCGAGATATTGCCGGGAAGTAGTTCGAGCACGTCGGTGAGGCTCGATGGCTGGAGATGCTCCATTGCCGAGCGGTCGATGCGCGATGCGCTGGTTGCGCTGCGTCCCTCGTCGGCGGTTACCGTCACCTCTCCAAGAGCCAGACGCGCCGGAGTGAGTGTTATGGTAACTGCAGTGTCACGGCTACCGATTGTGATTGCGCGTGTATAGTCGTCGAAACCAACATAAGACGCCCGCAATTTATATCTGCCGGGACTCAGAACAATGCGGAAATGGCCATCCAAATCTGTCGAAGCACCTTTACCCCCGGGAGCGAATGCCACGGCACATGCCGGCAACGGCGACCCATCGGCTCCGTCGAGCACAGTACCGTCGAGCACGGCTCCGCGTGCCACCACGGCACAACATATTGATATA
>CABRZA010000065.1 GCA_902475285.1 uncultured Porphyromonadaceae bacterium | reverse complement strand
GCGGCATTTTGCCCATTGCAACTCAATTGACCGAATCTCGGCCTCGCTTCGGCGGGGTTTCATATCCTGTGAAAATTCATCATTTCTAATTCGTATATATGAAAAAGCTTTACTCAATTCTGGCAGCGTTGCTCGTGGTAATCTCGGCCACAGCGCTCGTCACACTGCCCTATGAGTTGTCGACGATAACGGATGCCTTGAAAGGCACCGTCGACGACGACGCATGGACATACAGTTGCCCCAGCAACAACCAAAGCTGGGCGAAATTCGGCTCAGGCACTACCGCATCTTACCGTATATGGTGCACCAACCCCGACGCAACGCAAGATACCTGGCTGGTGAGCCCCGCCTTCGCCACCAAAGCCGGCGAGAAGTTCAAAATCACTTTCAAGTTCCAGCTCCACAGCGATGACACGGAATTTTCCAACGTCGATGTGCACTTCACAACCAAGAGCCCTCTCGAGGATGCCGAGGCTGCGGCAGCATCGACAAAAGGCTTTGAGTGGACCGACCTCAAAGGCAGTACGCCGGGTTTGACCACCACAAAAGAATATACCTTCGAGGCCAAGGCCGATGCCGAGGGCAAGGCTTATATCGCCTTCCATGCCTACGGTACCTTCTATCGCGGCATCTACATGCGCGGCTGCAAGATTGAGTCGCTCGGCGTAGAGCAGGGCGGTGGCGGCGACGATCCCGATCCCGTCGATCCCGTCGATCCCGTCGATCCCGTCGAGCATGAGTGCGCCGGCGTGCAGGTGCCCTATTCGTCGTCGATAGCCGTCAGCTCCAGTTCTTTCGACGAGGGCTGGACGTACATCGATGCCAACGGCGACAGCGGTGAAAATATCTGGATGCCCTGGACCGACACAAGCAAAAAGCTCCCGGGCGTCGACGGCAGCGTTCTCTGCGCCCGTTACCGCTACAGCTTCAGCAACTCTGCCGACGACTATCTTGTTTCTCCCGCCATTCATTTTGAAGCCGGCAAGGAATACAAGATTCTCTACTGGTGGCGCACCGAAGGCAGCGATAAGGAAGACGTGACCGTCTACGCCTCGACCGGCACCACAGCCGATGAAATCAAAGCCGGTACCGTGCTCTACGATTTCGTTTCCTACTCCAACAACATGTGGCATCAGAGCATTCTCGACTTCACACCCGAGAAGACCGACGACTACCACATAAGCTGGTATATCCACTCTCCGAGCGGCCACTACAATGTGTTCGTCTGCAACGTCCAGGTAGTGGAGAATGTGTTTGCACCCGCACCTGTATCGGGCCTTTCGGCTACTCCGGCACCGGCCCGCGAACTCAAATGCTCGCTGGCGTGGACACTTCCCACCACCGACATTTTCGGTACACCCCTTACCGCCGAGCAGACCGTGGAGAAGATTGAAATCTTCCGCGACGGCGGCGAGACCGCAGTAGCCACCCTCGGCGGCGACGCCACATCGTGGGACGACACCGCCGAATCGGGCCTTACCTCCGGCCGTCACTCCTATACCGTGACCGTAACCGTTGCCGGCGTGGCAACCTCGGCCAATGTAGGCCCGACGGGCTATGTAGGTCCTCTCGTACCGTCGGCCATCCCGTGCTTCTTCACCACCGGCTCGCAGGACGACTACGAGATGTGGAGCAAGGAGAAAGGCGAAGCTTCTACCGTCACCGACCAGTACACCTGGTACTTCAACCAAAGCTCCTATGGTTCGTCGGCACGCTATACTGCCGCCACGGGCACTACCGAGGACGACTGGTTCTTCACGCCTCCCGTGGCCGTGGCCGAGCCGGGTTACTACCGCGTGACCGTCGAATATGAAATCAACAACGGCACCGAGCACAAACTGCAGGGCGCCGTGGGTACGGCAGCGAGTGCCGAAGCCATGACAGTTGTGTGCGACAACATTCCGTTGGCCTACAGCGGCAGCCACAGCAGCGCATGCTACGACTTCTATGCCGCCGAAGCCGGCACGTACTATCTCGGTCTCCACGCCGCTTACGCCTCGCACACTTCCGCCGCCAACTACTACATCTACCGCCTCGAAGTAGCAGCGTCGCAGGCTATCCCGGCTCCCGTGAGCGGGCTTAGCGCCGCTCCCGCCGGCGAAGAACTGGCAGCGAACGTAAGCTTCCTCGTGTCGGAGAACTCCTTCGCCGGCAACCCCATGGCCACCGACCAGTACAAGGTTGAGGTTTACCGCGGCGAAGACCTCGTGACCACCCTCGACCACACCGCCTTCCATGCCGGCAGCGAGCCCAACACCGTGCGTGTTGAGGTTCCCGAAGCAGGCAGCTACACCTTCACAGTAAAGACCGTAGGCAACGACGGCGCCTCGGCACCCGTTCATCCTTCGGCCACAGTGACATGGGTAGGCCCTCGCGAAGTACCCCTTCCCTATTCCATCGACTTTGCCAGCAACGACATCACAAGGTCCATCTGGGATTTTGTCGACGGCAACCAGGACGGCAACACGTGGGTTTACAACAGCTACAGCGGCTATACCCTGACTCCCGGTGCCCTCACTGAGGAAGGCCTCTACGCCTACGAAGACTATGCCCTCTCGCCCTTCTTTACCTGCGAGGCAGGCTACTACAAGTCGACCTTCGACGTTCGCGGCGGCAACAAGCCCTATTACGGCGACCCCGTACCCGTGCGATTCCGCGTCGGTGTGGTGAAGGCCGGTGAATTCAACGGCAAGCTCACCGAGTATGTCGTTGTCGAGGAGCACTCCTCCACATCGTCGACGTTTGGTGTGCAGGAATTAGATTTTGCACTTGAAGAGGGCGGTCGCTACCAGTTTGTCATCGCCGCCGATATCGACAACGCCAACATGAGCTACGCAAGCTACTACTTCGCCGTGCGCAAGTTCTCGCTTTCGGCAAATCCCGTAGTTCCGGCGCTTGCCACCGAGGTTGCCGTGACACCGGCCGCCGACGGAGTCCTCGAAGCCACCGTATCGTGGCTCAATCCCACCGCCACCAACCATGAGGGCCTGGAACTCTCCGACGGTGATATCGTCAAGGCAGTCATCCTGCGCAACGGCGAGGCAGTGGGCACCGTTACCGACGGTCTCATCCCCGGCTCCACCAGCCAGTGGGTCGACAACACCCTCACGCAGGCCGGCCGCTATACCTACGCCGTAGAGCTCTACACCGTATCGGGCAAGAACGAGGCTGCGGCTACGGAAGTGAAGTCGGAATGGATCGGTTCGGGTCTCAACGTTCCCTACATTGCGACGCCCGTAGAATTTGCCGACTGGACCATCATCAACGTCGACAATGACTCGCGCGACCTCTACGACGAGGTTATCGAACTCACCTGGTTGCTCGGCAGCCGCGGCCTCAACATAGCCGTAAGCTCGAAGAACGCCAACGACTGGGCCGTATCGCCTATGGTGAAGCTCGAAGCCGACTGCGTTTACAAGATTTCCGCCAAGAGCTACTGGAACACCTACTATCCCACCGGCGTCTACACCTACCACATCTATGCCGGTCAGGGAGAGGACTACACCCAGTACGGCTATCTCTTCCCGGTAAATATAGCCGAAGAATCGGCCATGCTCTCCAACGCCCAGACCGACGAGTACTACATTAGCACCGTGGCCGCCGAAGACGCTGCCATGCTCCTTGCTGAGGGCGACGCCACCGAAGGTGAAGGCGGCGAGACCGCAGCCTCGGGCACGCTTGAAAATCCTGTGAAGATACTTCCGGGCAACACGCACGTGGCTCTCTACGCCAACGGTAAGGGCGACGCGGTTGTCAACGAAATCCGCGTCGAGCTCCAGGAGCGCATCGACACGGGTGTTGAAGGCGTCACCGCCGACAACGGCGCTTACTATGCCGACGGCAAGCTCCACTTCGCGGGCAAGGCCGATGTGAAGGTCTACACCCTCGCGGGCGCCCTCGTAGAGAGCACCGTGGCCGAAGGTTCGGTAAGCCTCGACGACCTTGAAGCCGGAGTCTACATCGTAGCCGTCAAGACCGCCACGGCAAGCGTAACCATCAAGATAGCCAAATAACATCTTGAAACGCACGGCATAATCCAAACACCGGAATGGTAAGGCAGAGCCGCAAGGCTTTGCCTCGCCATTCCGCTTTTTCGCAATGAGTCTTTAATCTAAATCATCCTATAAGTGATAAGTCGAATAAGCACCCTTGCCGCAGGCGTCATCCTATTGACGGCCACGGCCGGAGCCCAGCAGCGCGCCGCGCGCTACACCGGCTCCCACGCACGCCCCGTGGCCATAGAGCAGACGGCGGCTGCGACGATCACTCACCGCAACGTAGTGCCTACGATGCCCAAGGGGACCTATGTGCCCGGAGCACTCCACGACGCCTCCGCCGTGGCCCGCTACACGGCTACCGCCCCCATGCGCGTCCTCGGCGACGGCACCACAATCTACGGTTCCGTAATCTATTCCGACGGCTGGACCTCCGGCGCCGAATACGGTGTATACTCCTTCAAGGCCGACGCCAATCCGGGCGTTACCGCCGTGATGCCCCAAGGCTCCTATCTCGCCAACGGCGGCGGCACACTCGTCGACGGGAAGTATTACTACAACTCCTATGTATACACCGAGGAGATGGGCTACACCTTCTCCACTTTCTGCATCCTCGACCTCGAAACCGGCGAAATTACCCGCAAGACACAGTCGTTCATGCAGGATACTTTCGACCAGACACAGATAACCCACGACCTGAGCTACGACGCCACCACGGGCAACATCTACGCCATAGCCTATATCAAGGAGACCGACTCCGAAGGCTTCATAACGCGCTTCCGCCCCGCACTGTCGACCATGGACAGCTACACCGGCTTCGTAACCCCCATAGCCCGCACCCCCGAGCTCATCGCCATAGCCTGCACCAAGGCCGGCGAGCTCTACGGCATAAGCAAGGGCGCGTCGTCGGCGCTCTACCGCATCAACAAGACCACCGGCGAGTGTACCGAGATAGGAAAGACCGGACTGAAGCCCGAGTTCGTGCAGTCGGCCACCTTCGACCCCGTGACCGACAAGCTCTATTGGGCCGCCACCGAGCTCACGGGGCGCACCGGCCTCTATGAGGTTGACACCACCACCGGCAAGGCCAGCCCCATATGCGCCTTCGCCAACAACGAGGAATTCACCGGCCTCTATATCCCCGAACCCGTAGTCGAGGCCGGGGCTCCGGCCGCTGCCACCGAGCTGGCAGCCGTCTTCACCGGGGGCGCCCTCACGGGCAAGATTGCCTTTACCGTACCCACCGTGACCTACGGCGGCGCCGTGCTCACAGGCAAGGTGCTCGCCGATGTTGAAGTCGACGGCGAGTCGTTCGTCACCAAAGAGTTCGCCGCAGGCGAGCGTGCCGAGTTCGACGTCACCCTCACCGAAGGCATCCACAACTTCACCGTGATACTCAGCACCGGCGCCGGCGAAAGCCCGCGCACGGGCCATGCTTGGTATGTGGGCATCGACGCTCCGGCGGCTCCCGGCAACCTCAGCCTGGCTCCCGACGCGCAGGGCCGGCCCGTGATAAGCTGGACGGCACCCACCGAAGGCCGCAACGGCGGCTATGTCGACCCCTCGCAGCTCACCTACACCGTGGTGCGCGAGCCTGCCGGCGTGATTGTGGCCCAGAACCTCCGCAGCACCACCTTCACCGACAACAGCACCTTCGAGAGCGGCCGCGTGTACTACACCGTAAGGGGCTACTGCGGCACCCGCGAGGGCCTCTCCGCCTCTACCGGCGACGGCATCTACGGCCAGGGCTCGCAGCTCCCCGTGACCTTCGGCTTCGATACCGCCGACGACTACAAACAGTGCACCGTGGTCGACGCCAACCAGGACTGGGACGCCCAGTATCACTGGGGCGGCTGGTACTACGCACCTGAATTCAGCTACACGGCCGACGACGGCGGATGTGCCGTATATCTTTACAGCCCCGAGAACGCCGCCGACGACTACATCTTCATGCCTCCCTTCACGTCGGAGGCCGGCAAGCTCTATCGCGTGACCTTCACCGTATGGACGCGTGGCGACCGCGAGACCCTCGCGGTAACCGCCGGCAGCCTGCCCGTACCCTCGGCGCAGACTGAAATACTTGCGGCCAACGTTTACAGCCACAAGGACAAGAAGGAGTATACCGTCGAGTTCCGCGCCGCTCAGAGCGGCAACTGCTTCGTGGGCTTCCACTGCCTCTCCGACCGCAAGAGATTCTATCTCTTCCTCGACGACGTGACCGTCGACGAAGTGCCCGACACCACGGCACCCGCCGCCGTGAGCGACCTCACCGTGACTCCCGGCGCCGGCGGCGCCCTCAGCGCCACCATCAGCCTCAAGGCACCGTCGACCACCGCCGGCGGCGCGGCCCTGACATCGCTCACGCGCATCGACCTCTACCGAGGCAACGACCGCACGGCCATCCACAGCTTCGCCACCCCGGCCCCCGGCGCCGTCCTTACATGGACCGACAACGCCCCCGTGCAGGGCTTCAACACCTACCGCGCCGTGGCCGTCAATGCCTCGGGCGACGGCGAGAAGGCTCTTGCCACCGCCTATGTGGGCTTCGACTATCCTACCGCCGCCACCGACGTGACCCTCACCGAGGAGAACGGCAAGGCCGTGCTGCGCTGGACGGCTCCCACCACGGGTCAGAACGGCGGCTATGTCGACCCCGCACAACTCGTCTACCGCATACGCCGCTCCGACGGCACTCTCATGAGCAGCCACGCCAAGGGCACGGAGTATGTCGACGCCACCCTCGACCCGGCAGCAAAGCAGTACTTCATCTACTATCAGGTGGAGCCCGTGAGCGACGCCGGCGTGGGCGACTACGCGCTCTCCAACCACATCATCTTCGGCAACCCCTACAAGGGCGACTTCTTCGAGTCGTTCGCCGACGTGGCCACTCAGAACGACCCCTGGGTGATGTATCTGCTTCGCGGCCGTTCGCAGCTGTGGAAGCTCCAGTCGCAGGGCTATGTGCCCGCCTGCCCTCCGGCCGACAACGACAGCGGTCTGGCCGTCTTCGCCAGCTCCGACGGCAACGTCAACGACGAGGGCCGCATGGTATCGCCCAAGCTCTACATCAAGGACATGAACGTGCCTGTGCTGGCCTTCGCCTTCTACCATAGCCCCGACGAGGGCACCATAATGGGCGACGAGCCCTTCACCGACCGCCTCATACCCGAAGTGGTCCTTCCCGACGGCTCGTATGTGGCCCTCGACAACGCCATCTATGTCGACGACCCTCGCTACATGGCCGGCTGGTATCTCTACACCTACCGTCTGAGCGACTTCAAGCAGTACGACTACGTCCAGCTGTCGTTTCACGGCATCGCCGGCTACCAGAACGACGTGTACGTCGACTACGTGAGCGTGGAGGACAATTCGGAATACGATGTGACCGCCTACACCTTCTCCGGGCCGACCGACGTGAAGGTGGGCCGCTCGGGCAAGTACCGCTTCACGGTGCTCAATCAGGGCATGAATCCCGCCGCCGACTATGCCGTGCAGCTGCTGCGCGACGGTGAGGTGATTCATAGCGTGGGCGGCGAGCCCATAGCCTCGGGCGCCACGGCATCGTTCGATTTCTCGGTGCCCTTCACTCTCGACGACGAAGGCAAGAGCTTCAAGTTCACAGCCAATTTCTTCTTCCCCGAAGACGAGTTCCCCAAGGACAACCTCTCGGGTGAGATCGTAACCAAGGTCGTGGCACCCGACGTGCCCGAGGTAGGCAGAGTCCAGGGCACTATCGAAGACAACACCGTGGCCCTTGAATGGACCGACGCCGATGCCCTGCATGTTTCTGACAGCTTCGAGACCTACACCTCGTTCGCCATCGAGGATGTGGGCGACTACACCCTCGTCGACGGCGACAAGGGCCTGACCTACACTTTCAGCGACATCGACTTCGACTACTCCGGCGACCCGAAGGGCTTCCAGGTGTTCAACCCCTACACCATCTATATCGCCATGCTCGAAGAGTGGCGCCCGCACACCGGCGCACAGTGCATGGCCGCCTTCTCGGCCTGCGACACCGCCGGCAAGGCCATACAGAGCGACGACTGGCTCATCACCCCCGAACTTAAGGGAGGCAGCACAGTAAGTTTCTTCGCCAAGACCGCCAACTATGAGTGGGGCTACGAGACCTTCGAGCCCATGTATTCCTCGACGGGTACCGCACCGGCCGACTTCAAACCGCTGGCATCCACCGTGACCACCGGCCAGAACTGGGAGCCGTACTTCTACATCCTGCCGGCCGACGCCCGCTACTTCGCCGTTCACTACAACTCCAACGACAAGTATGTGTTCTACCTCGACGACATGACCTACACCGCCCGCTGCACCCTTGACGGCGAGCAGCTCACGGGCTTCCGCGTATACCGCGACGGCACGGCCATAGCCGACCTCGGCGCCGACGCCCGCAGCTTCACCGACACCTCCGTGCCCGACGGCATGCACACCTACGGCATCACCGCCCTTTTCGGCAAGCGCGAAAGCAAGCCGGTAGAGGTACGCGCTCAGGTGGGTGAAGTAGGTGTCGACGACGTTGCCGCAGCCTCCTTCAAGGTTACTGCCGCCGACGGTGCCATCCTCGTCGACTGCGCCGCCGACGCCCGCGTGGCCGTGGCCGACGTGGCCGGACGCCTTGTCTATGCCGCTGCCGGCAGCGACAGCCACCGCGTGGCAGCCACCGCCGGTGTATACATCGTTAAGGTCAACGACAAATCTGTGAAAGTAATTGTAAAATAAACAGTAAACATGAACTATACGACCTTGTTCAGGGCTCTCGCCCTGAGTGCGGCCACACTTATGAATCTTGCCCCGGTATCGGGGCAGGATTTTGTGTCTATGCGCCGCGCGTCAACACCCGTGCCCCCACCCCCGTCGGTGACGCTGCGGGGCATCATGACCAACAATCTCAACTGGAGCAGCACCGACGAGGCAGGCGTGTATACCTTCCCCGCCGTGGAGGGTGCGCAGCTCACCTGCCTGCACCGCAGTTCGGCTATGTCGCAGACGGTTGCCGCCGTGCGCCGCGACCAGACGATGTATGTGCTCGAAGCCTCATTCGAGGGTTTCTTCTACCGTTCCTATTCCACCGCCACATGGGCCACGGTGGGCGCTCGTGAGGAAATCGACGTGCAGAACATCGCCGCCGACCTCACCTGGGACCCCGTGACCGAAAAATGCTACGGCGGCTTCTACGACGAGGACAACGATTACTTCTCGCGTTTCGGCTCGTTCAACCTCAGCACCGCCGAGGCTACCGACATCAACAACGCCGGGCGCGACGAACGCGACTTCTACGCCATCGCCGCTGCCCCCGACGGCACTATCTACGCTCTCTTCGGCGCCTACAACTACCTCGCCACTGTCGACCCGCGCACCGGCGCCCTCGAGCGCATAGGCCGCACGGGTCTCTCGCCCGCCTGCAACCTCTCGGAGGCCCGCGTTTGCTCGATGTGCTACGACGATGCCAACGACCGCCTTCTTGCCGTGGTATACAGCCAGGAAGGCACGCGTCTCGAGCCCGTGCACAAATCGGCGCTTTACTCCATCGACCCGGCCACGGGTACGGCCACGAAGATTACCGACTTCGACGGCGCGGCCACTTTCGCCGGCCTCGAGGTAATCGACAATGCTCCGTCGCCCACGTCGCCTGCCGCTCCCACCGGGCTGAAAATCGTGCCCGGAGTCGACGGCGACGACCCCACAGTGGAGTTCGACGTACCCCTCACCACCGTCGGCGGCGCACCCCTCACGGGTGAGATAATGGCCATCGTGGTGGTCAACGGCGGCGAGACCGTGGTAGGCGGCCTCAAGCCCGGCGAACATGCCGTGATTCCCAACATTGCCCTCAACGAAGGCGACAATACCGTCAAGGTCACCCTCGCCACCGCCACCGAGCGCGGCGCCTCGGCCGAGGCCGCGCTGTGGGTGGGCGACGACGTGCCTTCGCCCGTCACCGACCTCCGCCTGGCCATCACCGACGGCAAGGCCGTCCTCACATGGAAGGCTCCGACGACGGGCGTAAACGGCGGCAGTGTCGACCCGGCGAAGCTCAACTACCACATACTCCGTTTCCCCGACCGCAGGGTAATGAGTACCGATTTCTCGGGAACTACCTTCACCGACGCCACTGCCAACCCGGAGTGGAAGACCCTCTACTATCAGGTGACGGCCTACAATGCCCAGGGCACTTCCGAACCGGCTCTCTCCAACCGCTGCCCGGCATCGGGAGCCCTCGACCTGCCCTTCACCGAAGGCTTCGACACTTCGAACGACTTCGATGCCTGGACCGTGGAAGACTGCAACGGCAGCGTGACGTGGGGCTACTCGGCTTCCGACAAATGCGCCTACTACGACTATCCCCGCGACAACACTCCCGGCGACGACTGGCTTATAAGTCCGCCGCTGAGGGTTGATGGCGGAAAGTCGTACAAAGTGTCGTATAAGTACCGTGCGTACAGCGACCGCTATCCCGAGAGCTTCGAAGTTATGCTCGCCACCTCCGCCGGCAGCGAGGCCATGACAGTGAAGCTCGCCGAGCACACCGACTTCATCAACACCCGCTTCGACGCCGCCGAGGCCACCTTCCGTGCCGATGCTTCGGGCGTGGTGTATATCGGCTTCCACGCCGTGAGCAAGCCCAAGATGTGGCAAATTTATCTCGACGACATCACGGTAGAGGCTGTCGACAGCCGCGTGCCCGCCGCAGTGACCGAACTTAATGTTACGCCCGACACCGGGGGTGCCACCGGGGCCGAGATATCGTTCCGCACCCCGACGACCGACATCGACGGCAATCCTCTTGCATCGTTGACCAAGGTGGAAGTATACCGCGACGACATCGAAGCAGCCATAGCCTCCTTCGACGCTCCCGCCACCGGTGCGGTGCTCGGCTGTCACGACACAAACGCGACCGAATCCGGCATCCGCACCTACTCCGTAGTTGTCTCCAACACCATAGGCCGCTCGGCCGCCGCGTCGCAGCAGGCATTCATCGGCACCGACGCTCCCGGCTCACCGGAGAACGTGAAAGTGACATTCAACGACAAGGGACAGCCCGTCATTACATGGGACGCTCCGTCGACCGGCCTTAAAGGCGGTTGGTACGATCCGGCTGTCCTCACCACGCGCATCATCCGTTCCGACGGCACGGTGGTGTCGGACCGCTGCATGGCCAACACATACACCGACACGCGCTACAAGGCTCCCGAGGGAATCCAGGGCGTGCTCTACTACGTGCTCACATCGTGGGGCGGGTCGCTCCACGGCGGTTATGTGCAGACCGAGACCGTTGTGACCGGCACACCCTACAAAGCTCCCGTAACCGAAAGTTTCAAGGGCGCGAATATGGCTTACTATCCCTGGCTGTGCCAGTCGGCCACTGCCGTGCGCAGCAGCTGGACCCTCGATGTGGTGGGCTACTATCCTCCGGCCGCCGACCAGAATGCCGACGGCGGTCTCGCCACTTTCCACGGCATGGGTGAGGTAGCCGGCACGGTGTCGTGGTTCTATTCGCCCAAATTCGATATCTCCACTCTCGAGCGCCCCGTGCTGACCTTCTGGATGTATCACTCGCCCGCCACGTCGGGCGACGGTAAGCTCGAACTCTTCATAGCCGGTGCCGACGACGACTTCAAGGCTGTCGAGGGCGCGGTCTACGGCCGCACGGAGGCCGAGAGCAACGGCTGGAAGCGCCATAGCATCGACCTTGCACCCTATGCCGGTATGACGTCGATGCGTCTGGGCTTCAAGGCTACGGGCGACGCCGTGGCCGACATCTATATCGACAATATCGCCATCGACAATTCCCTCGGCACCGACGCCGCCATCAGCGGCTTCACCGCTCCGGCGCGCTTCGCCAGCGGCGAGGCTGTGCCCGTGGAAGTTCGCGTGCTCAACGCCGGCACTCTCGCAGCTTCGTCGGTGGCCGTGACAATCGCCGACCAGAACGGCAACACTCTCGTAAGCACCACCGTCGCCGACCTTGCCGCCGGTGAGGAGAGAGTGCTCGAACCCACCGTTGCTGTCGCCGCCATGGGCAAGTACACCCTCACTGCCACGGCTGCCGTCGCCGGCGACGAGATGGCGGCCAACAACAGCATGGCCATCAGCGTCGAGGCCGTCGAGCCCATAGTGACACCTGTGACCGGTCTGGCCATCCTCGACTCTGCCGACGGCGCCCTGCTGCGCTGGAAGGCCCCCGCCGAGCGCGGCGCCGTGACCGACGACTTCGAGAGCTACACCGACTGGGCCATTTCGGGCGTGGGCGAGTGGAGTATGTACGACGGCGACTACAACATGACCTACTACATCAACAGCGAGACCGAGTATGAGAACGCCACCGCCCGCAAGGCCTTCCAGGTGCTCAACGTCAATGCCCTCGGCATCGATATCTGGGACCAGGGCAAGGCTCATTCGGGCAACAAGGTGATGGCCGCCATGGCATGTGTCGACGTTGCCAACAACGACTGGCTCATATCGCCGCGCCTTAACGGCGCGGAGCAGTGGGTATCGTTCTATGCCCGCAGCTTCACCACCGACGGCATCGCTCCCGAACGCATGCTCTTCTACACCTCGCAGGCTTCGGCCAATCCCTCCGACTTCGTGCCCCTCACGCCGCGCTACCTCGAGCTCGACGGTATGTGGCGCGAATTCCGCTACTTCCTTCCCGAAGGCACGCGCCACTTCGCCATTGTGTGCGTAAGCCACGATTCGTTCGCGATGTTCGTCGACGACGTGAACTTCAGCGACCTCCGGGTGCCCGCATGGACCGCCACCGGCTACGAAATCTGGCGCAACGGCGAGAAGGTGGGCGACACCTCGATAGAGGAATGGCTCGACGCCGAGGCCACCGACGGCGACGTCTACACAGTCCGCCCCGTCTACGGCGACAAGGGCACCGGCCCCGACAGCGAGGCCGTGACCTATGCCGCATCGGGTGTAGGCTCGGTGGGTGCCGCAGCAGAGGTAGCAGCCTACATCTCCGTTGACGGCCGCGTGCTCCCCGGCGACGTCCGTCCGGCTCCGGGCATCTATATCGTCCGGTACACCGACGGTACATCGGCTAAGGTTGCCGTACGTTGATTATCAAGAATCTCAATATCGAGGCCGGACCCGAAAGGGCCGGCCTCCTTTTTTTTCTTATGCAGGTGTGGTTAAACACTCGCTTTGTATATTTAAAAATTTTTAACCTTATTTTTCTTTTGA
>CABRZA010000064.1 GCA_902475285.1 uncultured Porphyromonadaceae bacterium | reverse complement strand
CTCATTGAACTCGGTATTGACACCTGTGGTGATATTTTGAAGTTCGCCGTAGTTTGCAATCAGTGTCGAGGGCACACCTATGCGGGAGGTGTTGAGAGGAGAATCAGCGCCCCAACCGCCTGCAACGCCTTCCTCTACTGAACAAGTGTAGATCTGATAAGAACCTACGGCATTTGTGATGTTGATGACGGCAGTGCCATCGACCACGTCGACGTTGATGGGATTCTTCTCATCCCACGTGCCGGGCAGCCCGTTGATGGTGCTGGCACCGGCACCCAGCACATGGATTTGTGCCGGTACCGTTTCTTCGGCGTTGGCGCCGAAGCTCATTGCAAGTATTGCAACGAAAGAGTAAATTAATTTTTTCATAAATATGTTGTTAGTTAGACAGTTCTACAATCAGTGGACACCCACGGCGAAGCGGCAGCTGCCGTCGGCACCCGTGGCCACATAGAAACCGTGGCCGAGCATCTTGCTTTCGCCTTCGGCCATGGTGGCAACGAGCTTGCCGCCTTCGTCGTAGACGTTGACGGCGCTCAGGGCCTGCACGGAAAAGCCGTCGACGCTCACCAGGCGCGCGTCGGCCTTGGCTGCGGGCACACCTTTCACGCCGGCATCCTCAACGGCCTTGCGCACGAGGGGCAGCACGATGCGCTCCATAATCTCGTAGCCGGGAGCCGTGGGGTGCACGCCGTCTTCGGTATAGGCGGGGTTGAGGGTGCGGTCGGAGGTGACGAGTTGCGAGTAGTAGTCGATGTAGGTGTATCCGTGCTCGTCGGCATAGGCCTTGATCAGGGCGTTGAGGGCCTCGATCTTGTCCTTGTGGTCCTTCACGTGGGGAGCCCAGCCGTAGGAGGTGACGGGGAGCACCGATGCCAGGAGCACCTTGATGCCGTTGGCGTGGGCTATCTCGGCCATCGACTTGATGTTGCCAATTGTGCGCTCTTCGACGAAGTTGCAGAAGTTGCCGGCGATGTCGTTGGTGCCGGCGGAGATTACCACGGCGGCGGGCTTGAGGCGCACCACATCCTCGCGGAAACGAAGGAGCATCTCATAGCTGCACTGGCCGCCTATGCCGCGGCCAATGAAGTTGTTGTCGGTGAAGAACGACCTGCGCAGCTGGGGCCAGTTGTCGGTGATGGAGTTGCCCATGAACACCACGCGCGTACCGTCGTTAGTCTCGGCCATGATGCGCTTGTTGTCCTCGTGGTAGCGAGCGAAGTTGGCCACGTCGTTGTCGGGCTCGCAGTTGACTATCACCTTGGTCACGCCCTGGGTGTAGTGGAGCGTCCACTTGCCGCCATAGGGTATGTTGAGGTAGCCGTCGTGGTTGAGGCCCTGCTCTACTCCGAACATGTCGATGTCGAGCGAGTTGGGATGCACACCGGTCTCGTTGATGAGGCCCCACACGTAGTCGCGCTTGGCGGCCTCGGCTATCTGCTCGGGGGTGGCGGTGTAGACGTTGAGCTGAATGTCCTTGGCGCAAGTGATCACAAGCGTTGCCTCGCCGTCGACCACGTCGACGCCCACGGGATTGTAGGGATCCCAGCCGGTCTTCATGCCGTTGACGTCGACATTCGAGCCGAGGACATAGATTTTCTCCGGCACTTCGGCAGCGAAGGCGCTGAGCGTGGCCGCCGAAAGCAGGAGTGAATAAATGAGTTTTTTCATCGCGTTATAAGGTTAGTGTTTCTTATCCCTGACGGGTGTGAGGCGGTACATTGCCGCATCTTCGCCGCCAACCTTGACCTTCAGGGGTTTGTCGGTCTTCGAGGGCTTGCCGCCGTTCCAGAGGTCGCGCACAGTGTAGGTAATCTTGTCGAAGTCGGTCGAGCGGCCCGACACCTCGTCGTCGGTCATGTTGAACATCTGCCAGTTGAGCTCGTAGTCGATGGGCTCCTTGTTGATGTTGAGCACCAGCACGGCCCAGTCGCCCCCGGCGAGAGGTTTCCACCACGTTTCCACGTTTTGGCCCACAGGTATCTTGAAGCCCTGCACGCCGAGGCTGTCCTGATCCACGGCTATCACCTCGCGGTTGGAAATGATGTCGAGGGTCTCCTTGTCCATCGAGCGAAGGTCGTTGCCGAGGATGAGGGGAGCGGCCATCATGGCCCACAGCCCGAAATGAGCACGCCCCTGGTTTACGGTAAGGTCGTTGCCTACTTCAAGCATATCGGGGTCGTTCCAGTGACCGGGCCCGTGGTACTTGCGCCATGGCTCGTTGTAGCGCAGCTGCTCGATCACGGTGTGGCCGCGGAACTTGCCGTCGAAGTACGACGGGTCGTTGAACGAGGCGCCGATGTCGCCGCACGAGCGCCACATATGGCCAACCCCGTTGGCCCACTCCCAAGGACGGGTGAAGCCCCACTCGCAAATGCTGAAAACTATCGGACGGCCGGCCTCGCGCAGTGCATCGCGCATGAGGGTGTAGGCCTGCTTGGTGTTGAAATCGGGCGTGTTGCACCAATCGTATTTGAGGTAGTCCACACCCCAACGAGCATATTGCAGGGCGTCCTGATACTCGTGGCCGGCCGAGCCGAACTTCTCGGCGCATGTGCGGTAGCCGGCGTCGGAATAGATGCCTAACTTGAGGCCGCGCTCGTGCACGTAGTCGGCCAGAGCCTTTATTCCGCTGGGGAAACGCTCGGGGTCGGCTACGGGCCACCCGTCGGCGTCGCGTTCGGGCGCCTGCCAGCAGTCGTCGATGTTGACATAGACATATCCGGCGTCGCGGAGACCCGTCGACACCAGGGCGTCGGCGATCTCCATGATGGCCTTCTCGTTGATTTCTGTTCCGAACTTGTTCCACGAGCTCCAGCCCATGGGAGGGGTCTCGGCGAGACCCTCCCAGAGCTGCGCGGAGCCTGTGGCGGCAAGGCTGAGGAACAGAGCGGTAAAGAGATGTTTTGCGTTCATTCTCGTTGCGTGTGTTATGTTACTTGGTGAGTTTCATTATCTTGCAAGCGTGTGGCGGCAGCGTGGCGCTGAGCACCTGCGCGCTGCCTATGTCGGCGTGGCGCCAAAGGTCGCGCACCTTGTAGGTGCCTTCGAGGCCTATGGTGGAGAGAGCCAGCTCGAAGGAGCGGTTCTTGTCGTCGCGGTTGAAGAAGCCCACGATGTAGCTGCCGTCGCTCATCTGGCCGTACCATATGTTGCTGCCGGGGGTATTGAGCTTGTCGTCGAGCGGACGGCCCACGAAACGGTCAGCGTTGAGGGCCAGCATTTCCTTGTTCTGATAGAAGCTGAGACTGCTGGCTATCATGGAGCGGCGGTCGCTAACAGCGATGGGGCCGCCGGCCATGAGCTGGATGGAGATCACAAATTCCTTCTCATTGTTGTTGGCGTAGGTGTTGAGGCGCGTGAAGTCGCCGTCGAGTATCACCTTGCCCTTGCCCGCGATATGGCTCCAATGGGTGAAGCCGTCGAACTGGTTGCGGCATGCCGGCCAGTTCACCCAGCTCTCACCGCGGTAGTTGGAGGAGGTGAACTCCCAGCCGCCGTTCCATGTGTCGCCGACAATGCGTGTCATGTTGCCGTACTTGGCCTCGAGCTCGGCGTCGTTGTACATGTTGGGCATAACGAGCGAGAGGAAGATGCCGTACTTCTTTGCCGACTCGGCGCACCATGCCAGCGACTGGGCGTAGACGGCGCGGCCGTAGCCGGGGCCGCACCATTCTTTCTCTATGCGGCTGAAGCCGTCCTCGAACCAGTTGAGGAAGTCCATGCGTATCATCGACACGCCGAGGTCGTGGTAGTGCTTGAAAAAGCCGTCGATCCATTCGCGTCCGCCGGGATGCGTGGGCACGGCGATGTTGTGCCATATGTCCTTCTGTCCAGGTTTGTTCACCACGTCGATGGCGGGGTCGTAGCGCAGCGAGCCCACGGTGTAGTTTGTGCCGGGGATGAGCACGTCGTCGTCGCAGTGTATCCACCAAGGGTTGTCGTAGATGCCCACCTTGAGGCCACGGGCCTTGGCGGCCTCGACGAAGTCCTTGATGCTGAGGCTCGAATGGTGCGTCATGTAGGGCGAGCCGTCGAGCGCCAGCATATGGCCCGAGCCGTCGGTGCACACCATGTCGTAGCCGTAGGGAAGGAGGTTCTCCTTCATCCAGTCGAGCTGCTCTATCCACTGGTCGAGGGTGAAGACGCACTCGTCGGCGGGCTTGCCGGCGTTGCCCTGCTCGCGCATGTATTCGTAGATCGACCAGTAGAGGGGCGCCTTGTAGGTGTGCATGTCGGCCACCTCGGGCAGGTTGGGCACCTTGACGTCGGTCATGTAGCCTGGCGCGCGCATGTCGTAGTAGCCGTGGTCGTCGCAGGAGCACATGGCTGGTGCCAGCAGTGCGGCGAGGCCAAGGGCGAGGTATTTCGTTATTTTGGGATTGTACATGGTTTTTAGTCTAAGTATTTGGAACTGAAAGTGCGCCTGCGGAGGTCGATGACGAAGCGATAGCGCCCGGTCTTGTCCATCACGAAGTTATTGTCGTCGGAATTGGGGTATTTGAACACCAGGTTGTCGATGGGCTCGGCACCAACGTGCTGCGTGTGCTCGATGGGACGTATCATCTGGCTCCAGTCCCTGTTGTTGAGGCTGAAGAGGAGGTAGTCGTTGGCATTGACGATGTCGCCCTCCCAGGTGAATATGCAGGGGTCGTCGGCCGAGCGCGTCATTGGCAGGGCCTTCTCGATATCCCAACCCACGGAGGTGGCGTTGCCGATTATGTATACCATCTCGGCCTCTATGGGCTCGTCGGGTGTGGGTTCATCGACAGCACCTTCGTAGACGCTGCTCCACGTGTAGTTGCTCAGGTTGAAGGTGAGGGTGTAGATGCCGCCCTTGGTCACATGCCACAGCTCGTCGTCGCCGTCCTGACGCGGGGCCTGCATGGGCTTGTTTACGACGGGGTCGACGCCGATGGGCTCCTTGGCGTTCATGGGGTGTATCCACGGCTGGGCCCACGTGCCGGTCTGGAAGCAGAGCTTGAAGGTACCGTTGCCCAGGAGCTCGCCGTGGTAGGTGAACACGTTGGGGTCGGAGGCGGAGCGCTCGAGCTTGTCGACGGTGTTGATGTCCCAGGTGGAATTGAGTGGCGTGGCATTGCCCACGAGGTAGAGCACGTCGCTCACTGCGGGGTCGACGGGGTCGTTGCCCTTGTACTCGCTGCTGAAGGTGTTGGCACGGAGGTCGATGGTGAAGTGATAGCGTCCGGGCGTCTGCACCACGTAGTTGTTGTCGGCCGTGTTGGGATAGTTGAAGCGAAGGTCGGCTATGGGCTCCGTTCCCACGGGCTGGTTCTGCTCAATTGGGCGTATCATCTGGCTCCAGTCCTTGTTGTTGAGGCTGAAGAGGAGGTAGTCGGAGCGTATCATTTCCCCCTCCCAGGTGAAGATGTAGGGGTCGTCGGCCGAGCGCGTCATCGGCAGGGCCTTCTCGATATCCCAACCCACGGAGGTGGCATTACCTATCACGTAGACTGTCTCCGATTCGATGGGCGTGGGAGTGTCGTCGGGAGCGGGACCTTCGTAGACGCTGCTCCAGGTGAGCTCGCGGATGTTGAAGGTGAGGGTGAAGATACCGGTCTTGACGCACTGCCACAGCTCGTCGTCGCCGGTCTGGCGCGGTTCCTGCATGGGACTGTCCGTGACGGGCTCCTCGCCAATGGGCTCGTTGTTGACCATGGGGTGGTACCACTTCTGTGCCCATGTGCCTTTCTTGGTGCCGAGCTTGAAGCAACCGCCCTGGCGGAGCTTGCCGTGGTAGGTGTAGACGTCGGCGTCGGTTTCCGACTGCACGAGGACGTCGACGTTGTCGATGTCCCAGGTGGGGTTGAGGGGCGTAACGTTGCCTATGAGGTAGAGTTCGTTGGAGGGCTGCTCCATAAGCGGACCTTCGTAGACGCTGCTCCAGGTGAAGTCGCGGAGGTTGAAGGTGAGGGTGTAGACGCCGTCTTCCTGTACCTGCCAGAGTTCGTCGTCACCGCCCTGACGGGGAGACTGCATGGCCTCGCCCGACATGGGTTCGGTGGTGATGAATTTGTAGCGGTCGCCGTTCTCGGTCACGGGGTGCAGCCAGGGCTGTGCCCAGGTGCTGGTCTTGAAGCACAGCTTGAAAGTGCCGTTAGCATAGAGGCCTCCATGATAGGTCCAGATGAAGGGGTCGGTCTCCGACTGTTCGAGCAAGTCGAGGTTGTCGATGTCCCAGGTTGAATTCTTGGGCGTGGCGTTGCCCACAAGATATACAGTTTTTACCTTGAAGGGCAGGTCGCCGGAGAGGACGATGAGCTCCTGCTCGTCGTGGCATGCTGTGGCGCCCAACAGTATTACGGCAAGGAGTGCCGTGAGAATATAGCGAAGTCGTTGCATCTCGAATTGTTTTGAGGATTAATAGCCGGGATTCTGCTTCAGGTTGCTGTTGGTGTTCAACACCTGCAGAGCCAGAGGGAAGAGCTCGTAGTGGCTGTCGGCGTCGGGGTTTTTGTCCCACCAGCGGCCAGTAGAGAATTTGCCGAAGCGGATGAGGTCGGTGCGACGGCGACCTTCGGCGAGGAACTCGCGGCCCCATTCGTCGAGCAGCTCGTTCATATCGAGCTGTGCGCGGCCCTCGGGGGCATAGAGCACTTCGTCGTAGTTCTCGGCGGGATAGTAGCGGCGGCGAACGCTGTTGAGGAGCTTGCCGGCCTCGTCGGCCTTGCCGCGGCGCAGCTTGCACTCGGCCAGGGAGTAGATGATTTCGGGAAGGCGGATTTCGGCATAGTCGCTCTCGAGCTGGCCTTGATCGCCGTCGGGATAGAAGGGATACTTGGCGTAATGCCATCCGGAGTTGTGGTCGCCGCTGGTCATGCTGCTTTCGCCGGTACCGGGCCACTGATTGGGGTCGAGGTCGTGGAAGTGACCCACGGCGTCGCGGATATAGATGGTGTAGTTCTGGCCGGAGGCCTTCAGGCGTTTGGTCTCGCCACCGTCTTGATATTCAAGATAGCCGTAGACGAACATGCCTTCGCGTGTGCTGTTGCCGAGGTTGCGGTACATTTTCATGCGGCAGTCGTCGGGATACTTGCGGAACTTGTTGACCGTCATGCCCAGCTCGTAGTTGTAGAGTTCGCCTTTGAGATTGTAGCTCGGCGAGCAGGCATACTGCGAGTTGTGTGTGCCGGCCTTGCACTTGATGTCGCCGAAGTAGAGGTTGGAGTTGTGGGGCACGGTACACCAGTGCGTCTCCTGCTGGTAGGCCCAGTAGGTATAACCGCCGGCCGAGGGGAAGCCGAAGATCATCTCGTCGCAGGTGTCGTTGTTCCAGTCGAAGACGGCATCCCAGCGGTCGGACACCGTGTAGGGGCCGTACTCGCCGTCGAGTATGCGCTGGGCATAGAGGGCACAGTCGTCGTAGCGGTCGACGCCTATCCATGCCTCGGCATTGAGATAGAGGCGAACAAGGAGCGCGGCGACGCCGGCCGTCGTCCACTGGCCCTGTATGGAGGCCTGCGAGCCGAGGGTCTGCTTCTGCTGGATAAGACCAAGGCAATCGATGAGCTCCTGCTCGATGAAGTTGAAGGTATCCTTGGGATCGGCCTGGTGGATATCCTTGGGCAAGGTCTTGTCGAAATCCGTCCATATGGGGATGTTGCGGAATGCGTCGAAGAGGCGGATGTAGAACCATGCGCGGAGGGCGCGGGCCTGAGCCTGGAAATTATTGAAGTCGGTCTGTGTGAGGCCGAAGTCGGCGGGGTTGAGCTTGGCAAGCTCGTCGACAACGAAGTTGCACTCGCCCACACCCTGGAAGCCGCTGACCCACATACCGCCTATATGCGTCCAGTAGGGAGCGTATTGGTCGTACTGGTGGTAGTGGAGCATGCGCCACACGCCGCTGTCGTCCCACCAACTGTCGCGCTGGGGTGTGATGAGCTGGTCGGCGGTAAGCTCCTGGGGCGTGTGGTAGTTGGTCACCGACCAGTAGGCGTGTTCGAAGGGGCGGTAAACCACGCGCTTCACGTCGAGCGCCGTGTGGTAATAGTTTTCGGTGCCAATGGAGCTGTAGAGCTTTTCATCGAGATTGGTGCAACCGGCGAGAGCGACTCCGGCAATTACAATCGGCAATATATTTCGTGTTAATTTCATAGTGTTCTTATTTTAAGCCGAGGGCGGTTAGAAATCGACCTGCACGCCGAGGATGAACTGGCGTGTGCTCGGATAGTACTGACGCGACGATTTGGCACCGGGCGTGAGGCCGTTGACATTGTAGGTCGAGGGGTCGACGCCGGAGAATTTGGTGATGGTGAACACATTGTTGACCGAGCCGTAGATGCGTACGCCGTCGAGGAAGCGGCACTTGGGCATGCGCAGGGTGTAGCCCAGGGTGAGCTGCTCGAGCTTGAAGTAGTCGCCGTCTTCCATGAAGTAGCTTGTCACGGCATGGGGCGACGTGGGGCTTACTTCAAGATTCTTGCCGTAGGCCTTTTTGAGCACGTTGCCGCTGAATTTGCGCGTGCCGTAGTAATAGTCGTGCACGTTGAAGATGTCGAAGCCGAAAGCACCGCGGAAGAAGAGGCTGAGGTCGAAGTTGCGGTAGCGGAAGCTGTGCGTGGTGGAGAGGTTGAACTTAGGCAGACCGTTGCCCACGATCTGGCGGTCGCTTTCCTCGGCAAGGGCTATCGATATGATGTCGCCTTCTTTGTCGTAGACCATCCATTCGCCCTTGTCGTTGATGCCGGCATAGCGCCACATGTAGAAGTTGCCCACGGGCTGCCCCACCTCGATGCGCTGAAGGTAGTAGCCCAAGAAGGGACCTTCGACGGATGCTTCGTCGTAGTAATCCTCACCGATATAGTCGGAGTTGCTGAAGCTTACGAACTTGTTCTTGTTCGTCGAGCCGATCACGTTGAAGTCGTAGGTGAAGTCGCGCGTCTGCACGGGCGTCACGCTGATTTCAAATTCGAAGCCCTGGTTGGCCATCGTGCCCACGTTGACCGTAGCACGCTCGTGCACGAAGGGAGGCACGGCCACGTGGTAAGTGCCCAGGAGGTCTTGGCTGCGGCGGTTGTAGTAGTTCAACGAACCGGCGAAGCGGCCGTTGAACATCGAGAAGTCGATGCCGACGTTCCAGTTCTTGCCCTTCTCCCAGTGGAGGTCGGGATTGACGTTGTTTTCGGTAGCCCATATCTGGTAGAACTTGCCGTCGATGAGATAATGTCCGAAGCCCTTCATGGTGGGTATGGCCTGATAGCTGGCGAAGTCCTGGTTGCCGGTCTCGCCGTAGTCGGCGCGGATCTTGAGGTCGTCGAGCCAGCCGCGGGCACCTTCCATAAACGATTCCTGGCTTATGCGCCAGCCTGCCGACACGGCGGGGAAGTTGCCCCACTTGTGCTTGGCGCCGAACTTCGAGGAGCCCTCGTGGCGCAGTGAGGCGGTGACGAGATACTTGCCGTCCCAGTCGTAGCTCACGCGACCGAAGAAGGCAATGAGCTTGGCGTCGTTGCGGTAGCTGCCCATGCCCACAACGCCTTCGGTGGCGGCATACTCGCCCGAGCCAATGTTGTCGGATGTTACGCCGTCGTTGGCGAAGTCGGAGTTTTCGGCGCTGAAGCCGCTGTTGTGCCAGTAGGTATAGCTGTAACCCACCATGGCCTTGACGTTGTTCTTCCCGAACTTACCGGCGAAATTGGTGAGCCACTCAAGCTGGTCGATGCGCGAGGCGTCGTATGCGCGCTTGGCCTTGCCGGTGTAGCCGCCGTTGATGGCCTGCGTGCTCGTCGAGGGTATGTAGGACGAGAGGTCGTAATTGTAGTTTTTGTTGGCGAACATCAGCTGCGTGTTGAGCGTAAGGGGACTGCTGCCGTCCTTCGACAGAAGAGGCAGAAGATTCAGGCGCGCTGTGGCGTCCCAGTCGAGCAGCTTTGTTTCAGTTTTCGATTTGTGGAGCTTCTGTAACTCGACGGGATTGGTGTAGGCCGTCTGCCCGATGAAATTGTAGTATCGGGAAGGATTGGCGGGGTCCATAAGGGGTGTGGTGGGGTTGGCTTCGAGCGCCAGCTTGAACACGTCCCAGTCCGACGGGTTGCTGTAAACTATGCGCGGCGCCACATTGGCCATAAAGGTGAAGAGGCCGCCTTTGGTGGTGTGTGTTATCGAGGCACGGGCGCCGTACTCCTCGCGCTTGGAGCAAAGGTCGATGCCGTGCGCGTCGCGGTAATCGACGCTCACGCGGTAGTTGGTGCGCTCGTTGCCGCCCGAGAGGCTGAGGGTGTGCTTGTGCGAAAAGCCAGTGCGGCTCACGCCGTCGAGCCAGTCGTAGTTGCCGCCGAGGTCGCTGCCTGTATCGCCCCATGCAAGGCGCACGCGGCGGTAGTCGTCGGCACTCATCATGTCGAGCTCGTTCTTCATCTTGTCCCACGACAGCGTGGCCGAATAGGTGGTGTGCACAGCGCCGTCCTTGCTGCCTTTTTTCGTGGTGACCAGGATAACGCCATTTGCGCCGCGCGTACCGTAGATGGCCGAGGCAGCGCCGTCTTTAAGCACGTCGAACGACGCGATGTCGTTCGGGTTGACGTTCTGCAAGTTTCCGCCCGGCACGCCGTCGATTACGATAAGAGGCCCGAGGCCGGCCTGGCGCGAATTGACGCCGCGCACCTGGATGCTCGATGTCATATTGGGGTCGGCCGCGCCCGTGTTAACAATCGACACACCCGACACCTTACCCTTGATGAGGGCAGCGGGGTCGGCGGCGCTGATGGTGAGGAAGTCCTTCTCGCTCACGTGGCTTATGGCCGAAGTGAGTTCTTTCTTGTCCATTGTGCCGTAGCCGATTACCACCACTTCGTTGAGAAGCTCGGTATCGTCGGCCATGACAACGTCGACGGGCTTGTCGGCCGTGGCTTTCTTCGTCGTCGCCACGCAGCCCACATAGGAAAATTCCAGCTTGGCGCCGGGAGCTACATTGATGGAGTAGTTGCCGTCGATGTCGGTGGTCACGCCCTGCGAGCCCGACTTCACCGATACGCCCACAAGAGGTTCGCCGGTGCTGTCGGTAACGCGGCCGCGGACTGTTACCGCAGCCGGCGCCGCAGGTTTGCTGTCGCTTTTCCCGGTGACGGCGGCAGTGAGGACTATCTGTTTCTTCTCTACCTTATAGGTGAGGTTGCGCTCGGGAAGTATGCGCTGGAGAACTGCCGACAATGCCATGTCGGAAACCTTGATGGTGACGGGCTTGACATCGGCCACAAGATCGTTGCTGTAAAAGAAACGGTAACCCGACTGCTGTTCAAGCATCGTGAGCACTTTGGCCAGCGGCTGCCGGTTGACGTCGATGCTTACCTTCACATCTTGTGCCGATGCAGCAAGCGCCGAAAGCAATCCGATAAGGACAACCAGCCACATGCGTGTTGCACGTCTCCATAGCCTTGGATGTTGTTTTTTCATGCGATATAGATTTGTTGACAATAATTGGTTTTTAAAACCTTTACATATCAAAGACAATCGAGTCGCCCCAACCCACGGCCAGATGCAAAAAAATATTTCGAAATATTTCGAAATATTTTTATCAACAATTGTGAAAACTTACGAATCATTCAAAAACCGCATCACCGAAGAATTGCGGGAGATGGAAGTTAGGAGTGGGCCAAGCGATGGGGCGCCACGACAGGAAGTGCGGTTCCGAAAGATTGTCGCCGCATTTATATAGGTTGATGCTCGCCTCCAGACTCCGCCATGTGCGGAGCCCGTGCTTGAAGAGCGCCGTGGCCGGTATGACCAACGTGGCGCTCCACCGCCCCACCCTATGCTCGCCGAAGGCCCGGCGGGGAAGCGACATATGCCTTCCGACACTCATGAGAGTCGCCGTGTCGGCATGCACCGCGTCGCCGCTCCCGGTGCGGTAGCCTATCAGAAGAGCGCCTATGCAGTTGAGCTCGAAGTTGTAGTAGCCGCCGTGGTCGGGAGCGATGAAAAACTCCACGCACGAATCGCACCACACAGGGCCGTTGTCGGCCGTGGTGGCGGCAACGGTAGCCGGCTCGTCGACATCGAAACGTATATGAAGCGCCACGCCGTCGTGGAAGATTTTGAATGTCACCTCGGGCCGTGCGGGATAGTCGTCGGGCCAATTGCAGTAGCCTATGCGGTGCACCGGCAGTGTGGCGAAAACGGCAGCGTCGGCGCCGGCAGGAATATAAGGTATGCGCATGTCAGATGTATTTCTTCGCAATTTCCTCCACCGTCCGCTTCATCGCAGCATAGTGCGCCTCCATGCTTTGCAGCAGGCGGTACTGAGCGCGGGTGCGCACGAGGTTGTGTTCGGGATATTTGATTTTGTAGTAGCGGTCGCCGTCGATATAGTCCATCAGGAAACGGAGCACTTGCTCGTAGGTGATGTAGCGGGCGCCGAAAGCCAGGGTATCGAGTTCTGTTTTGGTGAGCATGACGGCCTGCTGCGAGAGGTAGCCGTCGGTGAAGGCCTCGAACATAGGCATCGACAGCCCCACGCGTTCAAGCTGCGGGTCGTCTTCGGCGCCGGTGTTGGCATAGGTGCGTATGGCGTCGCCGAAGTCGTTGAGCACAGGGGCGCGGAGCACCGTGTCGAGGTCGATTACACACAGCACACGGCCGTCGCCGTCGAAGAGAATATTGCTTATCTTGGTGTCGTTGTGGGTTACGCGCGAGGGTATGGCACCGTTCTCCACCCGACGCCAAAAGTCGAGCATCTCGCCGCGTCTGCTCTCTATCCACTCTATTTCTTCGGCAAGCTCGCCTACGCGCCCCGCGCGGTCGGCGGCCAGGGCGGCATCCCATTGCCCGAAGCGGTGACGGATGTTGTGGAAGCCCTTGATGGTCTCGGCCAATGGCATGTCGAAGTCGGCCAACTGTGCCTGGAACTTGCCTATGCCCATGCCGCCCATAAAGGCCAGAGCCGGGCTGTCGGCGCGCGAATAGGCCACTGTGTCGGCAATAAACACACTCATGGCCCAGTGCCGCCCCTCGGCGTCGGTATGGTAGAGGGCGCCGTCGGCAGTGGGCACCACCGTCATTACCTCGCGCAACGAATCTCCGCCGGCGGCTTCGACCTTACGGCGGATGTGGGCCGTCACCTTGTCGATATTACCCATCATGCCGTCGATGTCGGGAAAGATGTCGCTGTTCTTGCGTTGCAGAATATAATCGGGTGCCGTGCCCTGCGTGCGCACTATATATGTGTCGTTGATAAATCCGTCGCCGAGAGGCATGACGCTCTCCGCGACACCGTCGATACGGAATTTTTCCGCAATAGATATCAAATTTTCCATGGTTTAGAAGATTGCTCTGTAAAGAAGACAAACGAAACACGGACACCCACAGCCTTTCGTCATATTTTTTAGTAAGATTTGGCATGACGGGAGATTTTATATAATTTTGCACCATGGTGCC
>CABRZA010000063.1 GCA_902475285.1 uncultured Porphyromonadaceae bacterium | reverse complement strand
GGGCAATTTCCGAGCGACATGTTCTATGTAGGCCTCGCCAATAGGATATATCCCACTATTCATAAGGTTTTCTCCACACAGCCGGGGTTCACCACCGAAGTCAGCAAACTCGCGGCTATCACACTTGCCGCCTACGTGGAAGACCTCGTGGCCGGGTCCGGAATATGGGCTGCGTTCACTTCTCTATATAAGAAAAAATACGGAAACGCTTTCCCATTCTACAATATCAAAGAGCAACCATCGCTTTTCCCCTACGATGACGAGGTGCCCTCGTTTCATGCCGTGCTGTTCTTGCTTTGGTACGTAGCCAACGACGTCGATCCCGAGATGATATTGAATCCCAATAATCCGGCACTCCGTATGCTGGCTATGGCTTTGATGCCCGATCTTGCGAAAGCCTACGAAGACGCCCCCGAATCGCCGGCGCGACCCATGCTCGTGCCGGAAGAAGAAATTGGCGTACCCATGTTCTATCAAATCCGCAACCTGTGTGCCTGGCTATGCGACCGCTGCTATCTCACACGCATCAGCGACTGGGAAAAGGCTACGGAAGATTTCGAAGACTTCATCAGCCAAATGTTACAAGCTATCGACATCGACGATATCGACGCCGAGGACTACGCCCTTAAATCCTTTTTGCCCATGAACGTCAAGATTGGCCCATTGGCTATTCCTGCCTACGAGTGGCTTGCCGAAATAGTGAGCCTCTATCACGAACCGGAAGAGGAAAGATACATACCCATTTTAAAAACCTTGAAGTCACGTCCTTATACATATTACCGGTATGAAACGATAGGCGAAAGCGAACTTACCCTGAAGGATGTCTACGGAAAAACTCTCACCCTCTCCGCCTCAACTATGCCCGACGGACGTTTTGCACCCGAAACCAGACCCGGCATGTCGGCTTATTTTTCGCTCGTGCAGGTCGAGGGGGTATGGCTTATGAACGGGATAGGATTACAGGCATTGCCGCCGAATATTTATGTCAATTACTGCAAAGAACATCTTGAAAAGGAGAAGCAACAAAAGGAAGGATATAAGTATCTCATGAAGGCATTCTCAAAAAAACGCATAGGCGTGTGTGGCTCATACGAGGAATATATGAAGCTCGCCTATGGCGACAACCCGCCCAAGACCGGCGGCGATGCCGATGTGCTCGCCGACATCCGCAATGCCGGCAACTTGCTTTACTTCCTCAACAGCGATGGAACCGTGTCCATGTTGCCCGGTGGGGCCACATATGTAAAGATAAAGGACAATCCCTATTACGACCCAGACGAAGCTGCGCACCATGGCCTGGCAATAATCTTCGACCATTCTTTGTCGACACCAGAGATGCGCGAGTATGTAATAAAGAACAAATTGATACCCGACGCGGCCTTAAGTTCGGTCGTTTCGCCTGAGGCCGGCAGAAAATTATTCCAGGGAAACATGCGCTTCTTCAACAACTACGCCGACCGCGACACAATGCCTTTCATCTCTGAGATGTAGTTTAGTCAAGGATTGGGTAGTCTATCGCTCTCTCCTCCTTGGATGAGGTTGAATTTTTCGCGGGTTATTTCTATTTCGCGGCGCAGTTCTTCCTCGGTCGGCATCACGAGGTCGTACTTTGCCTGAAATACGCCGATGTCGCGACGGTCGCCCAGCGTATACCGCACCACGGCTTCATTCTTTTTGGCACAGAGGATTATCCCGACCGTAGGATTGTCGCCGGCTTGGCAAACTTCCATATTATAGTAATTCACATAGAGTTGCATCTGCCCTACATCGCTATAATCGGCCTTTCCCATTTTAAGGTCGATGATTATGTAACTATGGGTGATGGTGTTGTAGAACACCAGGTCGGGATAAAAATTGTCGCCGTCGATGGTAATTCTCTTTTGGCGCCCCACGAAAGCGAATCCGCGTCCCAGCTCCAGGAGAAATTCCTGGAGATGACCAATGAGAGCCTTCTCCAAATCCGATTCATTCCATTCCACGTCTTCTTTTGCCCCGATAAACTCCAGAATGAACGGGTCATGAACGAGAGTCAACGGGTCGAACCGTTCGGGCTTTGACGGAAGATTCATCTTTATAGCAGCATCGACCACCGAAGCATCGCGATGGGTCGACACAAGCCGTTCATAATACTGAGTGTATATCTGTCGTTCAAGCTGACGGGTGCTCCAATTTCCCTCCGCGGCTTCACGGGCATAATACTCGCGGGCCTGCGGATTATCCACTTTTATCAGCATACGGTAATGAGTCCAGCTCAATTCGCGACGCAGTGCGTCACAATTTGGAAAGGCCAGATAGAATCCCCTCATATTCCGGAGGTTTGAGGTATCGAACCCCTTGCCAAACTCCTTGGTAAGTTGCGTTGATAAATTTTTCAGCAATCCATCGCCATAGGCGGCGCGGTCGGCGCCGCCCTGGGCTTCGACTATCAGGCGGCCCACATGCCAGTAGGCATGCACCATGGCTGTATTGGCGGTCGCATAGACGCGCCGGCGAGCCTCGGTAAGAATGGCGCGAATGTCGTTAAGCAGCGATCCGTCTTCGCTGAGGTTTGTGTGATTGTTCATGTGTGTTACGGTGTTGCACGTTTACTGGCTATGTCGGCAATGAAGGCGAGATATATTACTCACTTGCAAAGATAAGCATTTATTCCAGGATTAAAAACATACTTGCCGAAAAGTATTTTACCCTCCTGCGCCGGAGATTTGGCTTCCGGGCGCAAATATAGCCGCGGTGTGGAAAAAAATGCGTAACTTTGCCTTATGATACAGATTGAACTTGCTAAGAACAGCCGTTATACTCTCAGCGAGATGGCCCAGATGGCCATCGAGGGCGGTTGCGGCTGGCTTGTGGTGGCCCGCGAGGCTGCCGCCGACAGTGTGCGCGACCTTGCCGCCGACCTTGTGCCGCTTTGCCGGGAGGCAGGCACCATACTCAGCGTGGAGAACGATGCCGCCGCGGCCAAGGAGCTCGAGGCCCACGGTGTGTTCATAACCGACGGCGCCGACGCTGCCGCACTCCGCGAGCAGCTCGGCCCGGAAGCCATCATAGGCGTGCGCATAGGTGCCGCCGCCACGGCAGTGGCTCTCGAAAAGGCCGACATCGACTATGTGACTCTCCCCCGCGAAGTCGATGCCGAGCATGCGGCCGGCATAATCGCCGACGCCCGCACGGGAGGCGCAAAGATTGCCTTTGCCGCCGAGCGCAACGCCGCCGACATGACAGACGAGAACATCGCCGGCGACCTTGCCGCCGGGTTCGCCGGATTCTATGTCAAGGCCGACATCTTCGACTGCGACGACCCCGCCGCCCGCATCGGCGCCCTGCGCGAAACGGTAGAGAACATGGAGGTTTAGTCATGGCACGGATGGGCGAAAAAGGCCGCATTCTATGGCGTCTGGTGCTTCCGCTGGCACTGGGCGGCGCCGTGGCGGCATGGCTCATCCACCGCGACATCGACGCCGACACCCTCAGGCAGATTTCGCTCGACTGGCGCACCATGACGGGTCTCGCGCTGGCGCTGCTCTTCGTAGTCGGGCGCGACTTCGGGCTGGCATGGCGCTTCCACACCATCGCCGACGGCGACCTCACCTGGCGCCGCGCCTGGCGCACCGA
This sequence comes from uncultured Porphyromonadaceae bacterium, assembly GCA_902475285.1. Classification (GTDB taxonomy): domain Bacteria; phylum Bacteroidota; class Bacteroidia; order Bacteroidales; family Muribaculaceae; genus CAG-873. The sequence continues at coordinate 9,873 of CABRZA010000063.1, read as the reverse complement.
CATAATGTGCGCCTTCACCTCGGCCATCACGCCCTCTGTGGTAGGCGGCAGCGCGCTGGCAATATTCTACCTCAACCGCGAGGGCATAAAGGTGGGCCGCGCCACGGCGCTGACGCTCACCACACTCTTTCTCGACGAGCTCTTCTTCGTGGTGTTCTGCCCCGTGATAGTGCTCTGCCTGCCGTGGAGCGACCTCTTCGGCAGCCCGGGGCTAAGCGAGGGGGCGGAGCTCTTCGTAGGCGGCGTCAAGGTGGTGTTCTGGCTTGTCTACGCCGGCATCGTGATATGGACGTCGATACTCTACATGGCCATCCTGGGGCGTCCCGACGCCACGCAGCGCCTCCTCAAACGCCTCGCCGGCAGCCGCCTTCTGCGCCGCTGGGAAGGCAAGCTCTCCACCGTGGCCGACAATATGGCCACCACCTCGCAGTGGGTCAAAGGCCGCGGCGCACGCTGGTGGGCCGAGGTCTTCGGGGGCACGGTGCTCTCGTGGTTCTCGCGCTACTTCGTGGTCAACGCCCTCTTCTGGGCCTTCGTGCCGGCGGCCTCGGGGCTGCTGGTGTTCGGACGCCAGTTCGTGGTATGGGTGGTGCTCATGGTCAGCCCCACGCCCGGCGGCAGCGGCATAAGCGAATGGCTCTTCACCACCTACTACGGCGACCTCATAGGCGACGCCGGCATAGCCGCCGTGATAGCCCTGGCGTGGCGCCTTTACAGCTACTACATCTACCTCATAGCCGGCTCGATACTCCTGCCGGGATATTTCAGCAAGAAAACCGACAAATAAACATCACATAATGAAACTCTTCCGTCTCTTCCTCTTCATTTTCATCCTCCTTGCCACGCTGGCTGCGCAAGCCAAGGTGTTCGTGGTGCCGATAGAAAGCGAAATCGACAACCGCGCCGCGCGCCACTTCTCGCTGGCACAGCGCCAGGCCTCCGAAGCCGGCGCCGACATACTCGTGGTGAAACTCAACACCTTCGGCGGCGCTCTCGATGCGGCCGACTCCATCCGCACCGCCCTGCTGCGCTGCCCCTTGCCTACGGTGGCCTTCGTGGACGTCAACGCCGCGTCGGCCGGCGCGCTCATAGCCCTGGCCTGCGACAGCGTATACATGGCGCCGGCGGCCTCGATGGGTTCGGCCACGGTGGTAAACGGCGCCGGCGAGCCCATGCCCGAGAAATACCAGAGCTACATGAGCACCATTATGCGCGCCACCGCCGAGCACCACGGTCGCCGTGCCGAGGGCGACAGCAGCGTGTGGCGTCGCGACCCCGCCATCGCCGCCTCGATGGTGAATCCCGAAGAGTCGGTGTCGCTCACGGCGCGTCAGGCCCTGGCCTGCGGCTACGCCGACGGCATAGCCCCCGACCTCGACGCCGTGCTCGCCGACCTCCAGCGCTCGGGCGAAGAGGTGCAGTACTACCAGAGCAGCCTCACCGACGACATCCTCGGCTTCCTCTCCAACGCCGCCGTCCGCGCCGTGCTCATCATGCTCATCATCGGAGGCATATATATGGAGATGCACACGCCCGGCCTCGGCTTCGCGGGCGCAGTGGCCTCGGTGGCCGCCATACTCTATTTCCTGCCCGGCCTCATCATAGGCACCATGCCCGCATGGGTTGTGCTGTGCCTCATAGGCGGCGTGGTGCTGATAGCGCTTGAAATCTTCGTGGTTCCGGGCTTCGGCGTGACGGGCATAGCGGGCATTATCGCCGTGGCCGTTGCGCTCACCGGCGTGATGACCACGAGCGACGCCGTGACGGGCATCGACGACCTCGGCGCCATCCTCCGCTCCGTCGGCATCGTGGCCATAGGAGCGGCAGCAGCAGCAGCGCTTGTGCTCTACCTCACCTCGAGCCGCGGCCCGAAAGTATTCCGCCGCCACACCGAGCTCATGACGGAGCTGACCGTCGACAAGGGCTTCATCGGCGTTGACCTCTCCCCCCGCCAGTACATCGGCGCCGTTGCCACCACGCTCACCGAGATGCGCCCCGCCGGCAAGATACAAATCGGCAACGAGACCTTCGACGCCGTATCGACGGGCGAATTCATCGGGCGCCGCCACAAGGTGCAGGTGGTGCGCTACGAGAACGCCCAGCTTTATGTCACACTCATAGAATAAGACAATGAAATTCACCGCAATAATACCGGCGCGCTATGCGTCGAGCCGTTTTCCGGGCAAGCCGCTGGCACTCCTGGGCGACCGTCCCGTGATAGAACATGTATACCGCCGCGTGGCCGAAGTGATTCCCGATGCCGTCGTGGCCACCGACGACGCCCGCATCCTCAAAGCCGTGAGGGACTTCGGCGGCCGCGCCGTGATGACCTCCACCGAGCACCGCTCGGGCACCGACCGCTGCCGCGAAGCCGCCGCCAACATAGCGACCGACGCCGACGTTATAATAAACGTGCAGGGCGACGAGCCTTTCATTGCCGCGTCGCAGCTGCGGGCCCTGATGAAATGCTTCGACGCTCCCGAGGTTGACATAGCCTCGCTTGCCCGACCGTTCGCCGCCGAGAACGGCTACGACGCCCTTGCCGACCCCAACCTGGTGAAGGTGGTGATGGACAACGACATGCACGCGCTCTACTTTTCGCGCTCGGTGATACCCTATGTGCGCGACGCCGAGCGGCGTCGCACCCTCGAGGGGACGAAGTTCTACACCCATGTGGGTGTCTACGCCTACCGCCGCGAGGTGCTCGACGCCCTGGCGTCGCTGCCTCCGGCACCTCTCGAAACCGCCGAGAGTCTGGAGCAACTGCGGTGGTTGTCGGCGGGTTACACCATCAGCATGGGCCTCACCACCCTTCCCACCATAGGCATCGACACCCCGGCCGACCTCGAGGCCGCCCGCGAATATTTCAAGACTCTTAACTGATTTCAAGGCTCTTAACTGACATGCCCGACCGCAGCATATCCCCCTCCCCCCGGCCCTTCGGCCCTCTTGTGATGCCGCCCGACACGGTAGAGCACCTGGGCAACGGCGCCGTATTCCACCGCTACCTCGGCGGCGACCAGCCCATATGCCGCCTGCAGCTGTGCCTCCCCGGGGGCCAGGCCGAAATGGGCCCCATCGAGGCCACACTCTTCGCCGCCTGCCTCGACAACGGCACGGTCCTGCGCAAGGCCGACGACATAGCCGACATCATCGACTTCAACGGCGCGCGCATGCAGATTCTGCCGCAGAACCACTACATCAACATAGGGCTGCGTGTGCTCAGCTCGCACCTGCCGCAGATACTGCCCGTAATCGGCGACATCATCACCGGCGCCACTTTCCCCGACGACCGCTTCGGCGTGGCGCGGAGCAGCATACGCTCGGCCATCGACACGTCGCGCCACAAGGTGTCGACGCTTGCCGACTTCGCCTGGGCAAAACTCGTGTACGGCGAGGGACACTTCGAGGGCTACCTGCCGGAGGACAAGGAGTTCGACGCCGTGGCAGCCTCCGACCTTCGCCGCATCCATGAGGGATGGGTGACGGGGCGCGGCGCGCACGCTTTCCTCAGCGGCGCCGTCGACGACGAAGGTATATCCGCCGTTCGCCGCTTCCTGGAAAGCCTGCCCTCCGACGGCGGCATGGCGCTCAAACCACGCCCTTACGCTCCGGCGGCCGCCGGCACTCGCACCGACGTACCCTTCGACGAGAGCCGCCAGTGTGCCATCGTGGCGGGGTGCACCGGCCCCGGGCGCGACCATGCCGACTATGTGCCGCTGCGCTATGCCATAATGGCCCTGGGCGGATACTTCGGCTCGCGCCTGATGACGAGCGTACGCGAGGAGCGCGGCCTCACCTACGGCATCAGCGCGGCCCTTCTGGGCAGCACCGACGGCACGGCCATCTACGTGCGCACGCAGACCGACCGCAGCACCGCCCAAGAGGTGATAGACCTCATCGGGCACGAGATTGGGCGCCTGGCCACCGAACCGCCCGCGGGCGCGGAGCTCGAACGCCTGCGGCGCTATGCCTCCACTCAGCTCGCCGAACTCCTCGACAGCCCCGACGCCATCATGAGCCACTACTCCGGGCAGGTGCTCGTGGGCACCACCCCCGACTATTTCCAACGCCAGCAGGATGTGCTCGCCGCCCTCACGCCCGACACCATCTCCGCCATGGCAAGCAAATACTTCACGTCCGACCGGCTGCGCACAGCCACCGCCGGCGCATAACCGACTATAACACAAGGATATGTTCATCAACTCAAATTCATTTTTCAGCAACATTCCGCCAGTTGTCAAAAACCTGCTCATCATCAACGTACTTGTATGGCTGGTGATGGCCCTCATGCCTGCGGCCGACCGATGGTTCGACGCGCACCTGGCGCTCTACTACTTCTCGTCGCCGGCGTTCGAGCCCTACCAGCTGTTCACCTACATGTTCCTCCACGGAGGCTTCATGCACCTGTTTTTCAACATGTTCGCCCTGCTGATGTTCGGGCGCACGATAGAGATGACGATGGGCTCGGCGCGCTTCCTGTTCTACTACATCTCGTGCGGCATCTGCGCGGCGCTGGTGCAGATGGGCATCTTCGCCATCTATATCCACAACATCTCGTCGATGCTTCCGGCCGACGTGGTAAGCCGCGTAATCACCGAGGGGCACGCACTGCTGAGCCAGGGCTACAACTTTTCCGACCCCGACCTCGGTCAGCTCAACGCCTTCGTCAACACCCCCATGGTGGGTGCCTCGGGCGCCATCTACGGCGTGCTGTTGGCTTTCGGCTTCCTGTTTCCGAACCTTCCGGTCTACATCTTCTTCGTGCCCGTACCAGTCAAGGCCAAGTGGCTCATCATCGGTTACTTCGTGCTTGAGCTTCTCTACGGCATATCGGGTTCGGCCGACGGCGTGGCGCACTTCGCACACCTCGGCGGCATGATATTCGGCTTCCTTCTGCTGGTATACTGGAAACGCAAGGGAGTGTTCAGCAACCACTGGTTCTTCTGATGGCAAGCCGCAACACACGCACCATCCCCGACGACGAGGAGCTCGCCGACGCACCGCGCACAGCCAGGAGGCGCGCGGGTGAGGCTCCGCGCCGGCGCACGACACCGTCGGCGTCGGGACGTCGCAGCCGCACGACAGCCGCACAGGCACCGCGCCGGCGCAGCACGGGAGCGCGCATAGGTCGCGGCATAATGTTGGCGCTGAGCCTCTTGACGGCGGCAGCCCTCATTGTGACGGCCTACGCGGGGCATCTGTCGCCCATAAGCCACAGCGCTCTGTGGGGGGTGCTTCCGCTGGCGTTCCCGATATGCTTCTGGACTGCATTGGTGCTTATGCTCTGCCAGTTGCTGTGGCACTGGCGCGGCGTGCTGGTGCTCGCCGTGGCCTTCATAGCCTGCGGAGGACCGGCGCTCGACTATTTCCCGCTCAACTTCGTCAAGCCCAAGGCCCCGGCGGGTGCCACGACATTCAAACTGCTCACCTACAATGTTTTGAGCACGTCGCCACGCGGCGAACAGATGGAGTATGTTCTGGACACCGACGCCGACATAGTTTGCCTGCAAGAGGTTCAGTTTCCCCTTACGGCGCCCAAATCGGCACTCACGCCGGCGCAAATCGACAGCATAAGCGCCCGTTACCCCCATATGAGCTACGGCGGGCGCACCGCGCAGCAACTGATGATGTCGAAGTATCCCATCGAGCCTATACACCTCGACGTGACCAAGAGCAACTTCGCCGGGGGCGACGTGGCCGCCTACCGCGTGACGCTTCCGACGGGCAGGAGGCTGACGGTTTTCAACGTGCACATGGCGTCGATGAACATCTCGCTTCGCGAGGTGTCGCGCGACTCGGTGAACCGCAACCATGCCGAGCGCATAGTCACCAAGTTGGCGCGTGCCGCACGCGAGCGCGCTCGGGAAGTGAACAAGCTGCGGCAGTGGCTGCGGCAGTACGGCGGCCCCGACGTGATAATATGCGGCGACTTCAACGATGTGGCCGGGTGCTACACCATGCACAGCCTTGCCGACGCGGGCTTCCATCAGACATATCCCGAAGTGGGTCTCGGCCCCATGGTGACCTACAACGAGAAGCGGCTCTACTTCTGCATCGACCACGCGCTTTACCGCGGCGACCTTCGACCGCTGGCGCTGAAAAAAGGCACTCTGCGGGCCTCCGACCACTATCCGTTGCTTATTACCTTTGCAGTAGAGTGAAAAACTCAATGTCAGTTTCATAGCTTTGTTGTTTTTTGCACAAAGTTACGACGGGATTCGAGCGATTATCCCCGATTTTTTCCCAATGGGAAAAAATCGGGTGTTTTTCTGCATTTTTTTAGAAGAAAATTTGATTTAATCCGAGCGGCGGTACCGCAGAAGCTCCGCGCCGGGATAAAATGGATTTGTGGGGGAGGGAAATTTTATTTATCTTTGCCACAAATCTATTCAGCCCATGAAAAAACAACTACTCCTTTGTCTTATGGGCGCTGCGGCCTTGGGTGCTGTGGCGCAGACCTCAGAGATTGTCAACGTACAGGGAACGGACTACGAGATGGTGAAGCTGCTGGAGCGGCGCATCGGTCCGGGGACGGTTTACACGCGTTACCGCCTGCCGCAGTTTCCTCTGAACCTCAATATGGTGACGGTCGACCTTACCAATCCCTATCTTAAAATCGAGACCTCTCTGCCCGGCGAGCGCTCGGCGGGTACGGAGCTGCTCACCGCCGCAGCCGAGCGCTACGACGCTACCGAGCATCACGCCATAGCCGCGCAGAACGGCAACTTCTGGATAATATCGAGCCAGCCACAATGGAACGCCTACAACGCGTCGCCGCACGGCGTGACACTGCGCAACGGCATGCTGTCGTCCGACAGCAAGTCGCTGCCCCACTGGTGGTGGTGGACGTCGGAACAGGGCGGCCTGGTGTCGATAAGCGACGACAACACCCTATATATCGACTTGTGCCGCACGGAGATGACCTTCACGTCGGAGCGCCTGGGCACACGCGAGTTGCAGAGCTGCAACAAGGGCTTCAAGCGCGACCAAGCGGCATTCTACACACCCTACTTCGGCGAGGACCGCGGCTTTCTTCCGCTTCGCGACGACACACCCGAGCAACTGGCCAACAACGACATACGCTATGACATCGACGAAGAGTCGAGCTGCACGGAAGTGCTACTCGACATCGACGAGGGCGAGAGCTGGATGGGCGGCAAGGACATACGCTTCACCGTGGCTGAGACGCGCCAGAGCAACGGCCGCGGCACTCTGGGCACTCACTCGCTTGCCATAGTGCAGCGCAACGGCGAGGACGCCGGCAGCGACCTCCGCGCCCTGGTGCCGGGCGACAAGGTGACGCTCAACTACTCGTGGGTGTTCGACCCCGCCGGCGAAGCCAAACGCCCGCACATAGAGCAGGCCGTGGGCGGCAACATCCTTGTGATGCGCCACGGCGAAATCACGGAGCAGAACTACTGGGACAGCTACAACACGATGGTGTACTCGCGCTCGGCCTACGGCAGCAGTGCCGACGGCAAGACGCTGTATATGATAGTGATAGACAAGTCGAACGACGTTAACTACGGCATTTCCAACGGGTGCACCACAGCCGAAATGTGCGACATAGTTCGCGGCTTCGGCGTGTACAACCTGATGAACGTCGATGCCGGCGGCTCGGCCGAGCTTATGGTGCAGGGACGCATCATCAACAAGACCACCGAGGGCTCGCCCCGCGCCGTGGGCAACGGCTGGATGCTCTTCAACACCGCCCCCGACGGCGACAGCGAAGTGGCCGCTCTTGAATTTGAGGACGTGACGCTCCGTGCGGGCACCTTCACCTCGTTTACTCCCCAGGTTATAGCCTACAACAAATACGGCACGGTGGTGGACTACGACTACCACGACTTCACCATAAGCTGCGATGCCACAGTGGGCCAGGGCCAGGGCTCAACCCTCCTTGCGGGCGCCAACCCCGTGAAGGGCACCGTGACGGCCACGGCCGCCAGCGGTGCATCGGTGACAAAGGAGATAGAAATAGTTTCTGCCGATGTGAAGCCTCTCACCGCGAAGGTGCTTCTCGACGTTAACCACCCCTACTCCATCGAGCTTGTGGCGACGGTAGCCGGCAAGGAATATCCGGCCGACCCCGCGCGTGCGGAATGGAGCGTGGCCGATGCCAGCGTGGCCACGGTAGATGCCGAGGGCACGCTTCGCGCCGTGGCCAACGGCACCACGACACTGACGGGCAAGCTCGGCACGGCAGAATTTGCCATGGAGGTGACGGTTGAAAATCCCGTGTCGCCGCAGGCGGTGCTCACCGACGACTGGAGCAAATGGAAAGTGAAAGGCGCCTCGGGCCTCAACGACGTGAGCGTCGACGCCGGGGGCAACATAGGCTACACCTACAAGTCGCCGCGCGGCAACTCGGAAATCACGCTTACTCTCGAAGGCACTCTCTACGGCCTTCCCGAAAGCATCGAGATAGACTTCGAGCATAGCCTGCCCACCGACGCCATCGTGGTCGACATACCTGCGGCAGGGAGCTCGCGCAACCTGGTGACAGTGAGCGACCCGTCGGGAGTCTATGCCCAGGGCGAGCGCCACACCGTGACCGTGCCCATGAGCCTGGCCGCCGACCCTCTGACGGTGTCGTCGTATCCGTTCAAGCTGCGCAGCGTGAAATTCCAGACGCGCGCCAACAGCAGCTATGCGGGCGCACAGACGCTTAAAATCAACGGCATACGGGCCAATTACAGCGACGGCGCGGGTGTTGAATCGGTAGCCGTACAGGCTCCTCGGCTTGCCATCACGCCCAACCCTGTGGCGCCCGGCGCAGCCTTCGCCATCGACGGCTCGGAGGTGGAAATCTACACTCCGGCCGGCGTGCTCGTGAGCCGCGAAGCCGTAGCCCCCGCCACTCCCGGCCTTTATATCGTGCGCACGAGCGCCGGCACGGCCATGCTGGTGGTGAAGTGATTTTGAACATAAGAAATAAAAAATGGCAGACGCAGCGTCTGCCATTTTTTGTTGTTTTGAGCGGATGATATAATTCTTTTGTTGTACGAAGGAAAAGATGTAACTTTGTGGTGAAATGTTTATAAGCTACATAAGTATCATATGAAGAAAATAATTCTGTTTGTACTTTTGGCTACGGCAGTGATCGGACTGACGGTTGCACGGCAGGGATTCCGGACTGAATTTTCGTTCGAGGATTTTGAGGACAGCACACGTGTTGTAATCCGTATCCATGACAGCGATGCGGGGTATCAGGACTTACGGTTCGATACGATATATGTTGTAGGAGGCCGCGGCTTTCTGACCGACAGCGTCAGGGTGGACTATGCCGTTCCGGCGTGGGCATATACGCCGGCCGGAACAGTTCCGCTGTATGTATCAAACGGCTGTGAGGAAACAATTTCGGGCACGAGAGCGGATATAAAGGAGCTTTCGCTCAGCTACTCGGGCGCAGCGTGGAGCGAGGAAATGATGATATTCAACATGGAGGTAGACGGTCCGCGCAACAGGCTGGGTGAAAAGATAGGCAATTTCGCGAAACTCAGCGATGCAGAGCGCGATTCAATAATAACAAGCATGCACTCTATCCGCCAGGCCGAGCTGGGACTCTTCATGCAGATGCCTGATTCGTGGATAAGCTTGCAGAGACTTACATATGATATGATGAATATGGGGCGCGACAGCGTGCAGACGATTTACAGCCGTCTCTCGCCGGATAAAAAGGCAAGCAGATACGGCAAAATCGTGGAGGAATATCTCTCCATCTCTCCCATAGCAATAGGGTCGGCATTGGATGATTATGATATTGAGGGCCATGACCAAGAAGGCAAAGCGTTCCGACTTTCATCGGTGACCGCGCCCTATATTATAGTAGATTTCTCGCAGTGCTATTGCGGTCCTTGCATCGGGGCA
>CABRZA010000062.1 GCA_902475285.1 uncultured Porphyromonadaceae bacterium | reverse complement strand
ATACGGTATCTGACAGAAAGTTTGTTTTATCTATCAAATGGCCTGTAGCTACTGAATAAGTATTTGATAATCAATTCATAACTCATTCATATCTTGGAAGAGAACACCTATACCATGGCCGAGGCAATAGCCGAAGCCAAGCGATGCCTTCATTGCAAAGTGCCCCAGTGTAAGAAAGGCTGCCCCGTGAGCAATGATATTCCCGACTGGATTCACGAGCTCTCGATGGGAAACATCGGCAATGCCATGAGCATAATCAACGCAAAGAGCAATCTCCCGGCCGTGTGCGGCCGCGTATGCGCCCATGAGCGGCAGTGCGAGGGCAATTGCGTACTCGGGAAAAAAGGGCAGCACATCAACATCGGCCGCCTCGAACAGTTCATAGCCGATTTCGACTCTGATATGTGCCTTAGCCGCCAGCCATTGGTTCAGAAGGACCGCGGACGCGTGGCTGTAATAGGCAGCGGGCCTGCCGGCCTTACCGTTGCCGGAGAGCTCGCACGCGGTGGTTTCGATGTAGAAATATTCGAAATGGAATCGGAAGCCGGGGGCGTCCTCATGTTCGGAATACCCGAATACCGTCTGCCCAAGCGCGTGGTCGCCAGTGAGATTGAAAAGATCCGACAGCTCGGAGTGCATATCAATACTGGAGTGACCATAGGACCTGATGTTAATATCGACGTGCTCTTCGAACGCGGTTTCGATGCCATATTCATCGGCACTGGCACCGGCAAGCCCAAAAAGCTCCCCATAGAGGGTGTGGGTTCCGACTGTGTTCGCCAGGCTATATATTTCCTTCGTCGTGTGAGTCTCTATAATGCAGGCTTGATTGTTCGTGAGGAAGTTCCGGTAAGTCCGGGCGACAAAGTCTTTGTTGTAGGTTGCGGCAATACGGCTATCGATGCTGCCCGTACGGCTCTTCGCATGGATGCCTCCGAGGTAACAATAGTGTATCACCGCGACATAAGCCATATGAGCGCACTCCGTGCTGAGTACGACGACGCTGTAACGGAAGGTGTCAAGTTCTTGTGGAACACGTCGGTAACGGCGGTTAAGCCGCTAACTCCTAAGCAGGTTGTCGGCAATCTCACAGCTGCCGACGGGGCGTTGTCGAACGATGCCACATGTTTTGCCATCGGTTCAACTCCGTGTCGTGTCACACTTGAAAATTCCGAGGGTGGGCAAATGGAAGTCGACGGCAACAAAGTGATTCTTGCCGTGGGCAGCCGTCCGGCTTCGCGTATAGTGAGCACTACTGAGGGTATCGAAGTGGATGCAAACGGATATGTCATCACCCGCGAGCACCCCTATGGCATGACGACGCGTAAGGGTGTCTTTGCCGGCGGCGACGTTGCCGGCTGTCAGGCCACGGTTGTCCACGCTATGTCCGATGCTCGCGCTGTGGCTGCATCAATAGCCGCATATGTCGACGCCGTAAGCCTACTCCGTGCCGTCGACGCCCGTTGACCCGCGCTCTACCACATAAAAAATCAACACTCCGTACGGATCGCCGTACGGAGTGTTGCATTCTTAGTACCTCTGAAATCAGATACCGAGGTCTTTCTTGATGTTGGCTATCTTCTCGGCGGCGGCGGCGTTGCAACGCTCGTAGTCGTCGGTCGATGCCATTGTGTCGTGCACTTCGATGTAGAATTTGATTTTGGGCTCGGTGCCCGAGGGACGGATTGACACCTTCGAACCGTCGGCGGTGAAGAATTGGAGTACGTTGGATGTGGCGGGGAAATCCATCTTTTCAACCTTGCCGGTGGCAAGGTCGGTGCAGTTGAGGTCGAGGTAGTCCTTGACGGTCACTACGGGGCTGCCGCCGAGAGTTTTGGGCGGATTTGCGCGGAACTCAACCATCATGCGCTGAATTTCGTCGGCGCCGGTTTTGCCGGGACGTACAACCGAGATGCCTTCTTCGTGGCTGTAACCGTTGTTGAGGTATATTTCTTGAAGCATCTGGTTGAAGTCCATGCCGCGGTCTTTGGCCCAGGCGCAGATTTCTGCCATCAGCGATATAGCCGATACGGAGTCCTTGTCGCGGCAGAAGTCTTCGGCCAGGAAGCCGTAGCTTTCTTCGCCGCCGCCGAGGTAGCGCATCGTGCCTTCGAGGTCGCGGATTACCGATGCTATCCACTTGAAGCCGGTGTAGCAGTCGTACATCTTCACGTTCTGGTTGTGGGCGATGGCCTTGATGGTTTCGGTGGTGACGATAGTTTTTACCACATACTCGTTGCCTTTGAGGAGGCCGAGCTCACGATTGCGGCGCATGATGTAGTTGAGGAGAATCATCACTATCTGGTTGCCGTTGATGAGCTGGTATTCGCCGTTGTTGTCGCGGATTACGCAGCCGATGCGGTCGGCGTCGGGGTCGGAGGCAACAACGAGGTCGGCATTGACTTCCTTGGCTTTTGCAATTGCCATGGCCATGGCCGACGGATTCTCGGGGTTGGGAGAATCCACGGTGGGGAAGTCGCCCGAGGGTATGTCCTGCTCGGGAACATGAATGATGTTGGTGAAGCCGTAGTTGCGCAGTGAGTCGGGTACGAGTTTCACGCCTGTGCCGTGGATAGGAGTGTAGACAATCTTGAGGTCGGCGTGACGCTTGATTACCTCGGGGTCGAGCGAGAGGCCTTTGATGGCTTCGAGGAAGCGGCGGTCCATGTCTTCTCCGATAATCTCTATGAGGGCCGGATTACCTTTGAACTTTATCTCGCTCACACTCTTGATGCGGTTGACGTTGTCGATGATATTGACGTCGTGGGGAGCGATGATTTGGGCACCGTCGCTCCAGTATGCCTTATAGCCGTTGTATTCCTTGGGATTGTGCGAGGCCGTGATGTTCACGCCGCTCTGGCAACCCAGTTCACGGATGGCGAACGAAAGTTCGGGAGTAGGACGGAAATTCTCGAAGAGATATACCTTGATGCCGTTGGCTGAGAAAATATCGGCTACGATTTCGGCGAATTTGCGGGAGTTGTGACGCACGTCATGGCCTACAACCACGCTGATTTGGGGCATGTCGGGGAAAGCCTCGTGAAGATAGTTGGCAAGACCTTGTGTGGCTGCGCCCACGGTGTAGATGTTCATGCGGTTTGAGCCGGCGCCCATAATGCCGCGGAGACCACCTGTTCCGAATTCGAGGTCTTTGTAGAACGATTCGATGAGCTCGGTCTTATCTTCGGCGTCGAGCATGCGACGCACTTCGGCTTTGGTTTCGGCATCGTAGCCGGCATCGTCGAGCCAGCTTTGTGCCTTGGCTGTCACTTGCGCGAGAAGTTCGTTATTTGCCATGTTTATATCAGTTATGTTATAAATTAGTATTCGGTTTTGTCGGATCGGAGTTTCACGAACGCTTGTTTATTGGCAAAATTAATGCTTTGCCGTGAGTTATACAAGTTTTGAAGCCTTGCAGTTTAGAAAAAAACATTAAAAATCAAAAAACTCTTCCGTCGACCGGAACAGTCGGCGGAAGAGTATGGGATATTTTGCCGTACTTAATCAAAGATATGTTTCAATCTCGAGAAAATGCGGCGACTGTCGTCGGCCGACGGTGTGATGTTGGCCTGACCGCGGAGACTTTCGAAAGTCTGGCGCTGTTCGGCTGTGAGTTTCTCGGGAACGAACACCATGATGTTGATGAGTTCGTCGCCTGTCGAGCCTGTCTGCGGGTCGGGAAGACCTTTTCCGCGCAGACGGAGTACCTTGCCGGGCTGTGTGCCGGCCGGAACATTGATGCGGGCACGACCCGTGATGGTGGGTATCTCCACACTCCCGCCGAGGGTGGCGGTGGGAATGTCGAGCATGAGATTGTAAATCACGTCGGCACCGTCGCGGATGAGGTCGGGGTGTTTTATTTCCTCTATCACCACCAGAAGGTCGCCGGGAACACCGCCGCCCTTGGGGTAATTGCCTTTGCCGCGCAATTTAAGCACGTTGCCGTCGGCCATGCCGGCAGGGATGTTGAACGACACTTCCTGTTCCTTGCGTTCCACACCTTGACCGTGGCAGTGCTGGCAGGGCTCGGTGACGATTTTACCGGTGCCGTCGCACTGCGGGCATACCACTTCCTGATGGAAGAAACCATTGCCGGTGATTATACGACCCTGTCCGTGGCACTGTGGGCATGTGGCCATGGCCACACCGTCTTTCGCTCCTGTACCGTGGCAATACTGACATTCTACGAATATCGGTACACGGAGTGTCTTGGTGACGCCTTTGGCTATGTCTTCGAGCGACAGTTTCACACGGATGCGCACATCGTTGCCGCGGCGCTGCCGCTGCTCGCGACGTCCGCCGGTAGCTCCGCTGAAACCGCCACCGAAGAAGCTGGCGAAAAAGTCGTTCAAGTCGCCGTGACGCGAGAAGAAGTCGTTGATATCGAAGCCTTCGGCAGAGAAACCACCTCCGCCGCCCGGGAATCCCTGCGGTCCCATCTCGTGACCGAACTGGTCGTAGAGCTGGCGTTTTTTCTCGTCGCTAAGCACGTCGTAGGCTTCGGCGCACTCCATGAACTTTTCGGCCGCGTCCTTATCTCCGGGATTCTTATCGGGGTGATACTGCACGGCTTTCTTGCGGTAAGCTTTCTTTATTTGTTCGGGTGTGGCATCGCGGGGCACGCCAAGCACTTCGTAGTAGTCTCTTTTCTGCTGTTCCATATCTCGGACCTTCCGGCTTATTCGCCTACAACCACTTTGGCGTGGCGAAGCACTTTGTCGTTAATAGTATATCCTTTTTGTGTGGTGTCGATTACCATACCTTTCTGTTCGGGTGTCGGGGCTGGGATTGTGGCTATGGCTTCGTGAAGTTCGGCATCGAAAGCCAGGCCGGTACTCTCTATGGCGCGCACACCCTGCGATTCGAGATACTTTACAAGTTTATGGTAAACCAGCTCCATGCCTTCGTGCAGCGCCTTGGCATCGGTGACGCCGACAGATGCAGCAAGGCCGCGCTCCATGTCGTCGACAATAGGAAGCAGACCGGCAAGGACCTTTTCGCCGGCGTTCTTCATCATCTCCGCTTTCTCGCGCATGACGCGGCGGCGGAAATTCTCGAATTCCGACATCAGGAAGAGGTATTCTTTTTTTTCTTTTTCGATTTCCTCACGGGCTGCATCGAGCTCGTTTTGAAGTTGGGCATTCTCGGCGAGCGCTTCGGTATCGGTCTCCGCATCGGCTGCTGCTTCGTCGGTCACGTCGAGTATCTCGGCTTGTTCGGCTTTTTCGGTGTTTTCCTTTTTCTCGGTTTCGGCTGCTGTATCTGTATGTTGTTTATTTTTGCTCATAGTTCAAAGATTTGATTTGTTTAATGCAAAAATCCGGCCAAACAATGTTAAAATGTCCCCGAATACTGCTTTTATAACAAATAATCAGCCACAACGTTCATTGTAAGGACTTGGAGCTGAGCCGACCCATAAAAATTTCTGCGTCGGGGAAGGCTGCGGCAACGGTCTGTCGGGCATTTTCTGCCATTTTGTCACCTTCGTACAGAGCAAAGACAGCCGACCCCGAACCGCTCATCGAGCAGTAGAGCGGGGCAGTAGTCTGCATTACGGCTTTAAGGCGCGCCACATCGGGGCGCAGTCGGAAAATCGACGGTTCGAAATCGTTGTCGAGTCCTGGTGCCGACAAGCCCTGTCGGTCTTTAAGAATTTCTGCCAAGGGACGCTCTTCGGCGCTTCCCGATATTTCGCGCGGCGTCACTCCGGCATAGGCTTCGCGGGTCGACACAGCCTCGCTTCGACTTTTGGCCACCACGATGCTGATATCGTCGAGCCAAGGGAGGTCAATTTTGGTCAGGCGTTCGCCTATACCTTCGGCGAGCATAGGCTCGTTGTAGGCAAAGAAGGCGCAGTCGGCGCCTATCGTTGAAGCTACGGAGGCTATCTCATCGCGGTCGAGGCCCAGGCCGAGAAGGTCGTCGACGGCTCGAAGTGTGAACGTTGCATCGGCCGAGCCGCCGCCGAGGCCAGCGCCTGTCGGTATTACCTTGCTCAAATATATGTCGAGCGGAGGCAGTTGGCGGCCAATATACCGCTCGAGCGCCCGCAACGCCTTCATCACCAAGTTGTCCGACGTATCGCTTCCGTTGAGACTGCTTTCGCCCACGAGTGTGAGGCTCGTACGGCCTTCGACGGAAGGTACTACCTCCAGGACGTCGCACCATGGCAAGGGAATCATTGCCGTCTCTATGTCGTGATATCCGTCGTTGCGACGCCGAAGCACGCGAAGGCCGACGTTTATTTTCGCGTTGGGAAATACTATCATAATTTTCAGTCAGTTATGTCGCTGTTGTTGGCGTTTTTGTCATTTTTATGCCAAAATTATTTGCAAAGGTAAGAAATTAGCCGAAAAAACGCTAAATTTGCATATGTCAATGTCACGACCTTTATGCCGTTTGCTTTTTGCCACCGCTCTTGCCGCGATGACGCTACTCGGTGCATGCCATTCCTCACGCTCTACATCCTCACGCAAAAACCGAGACATAAAGCTCGAGACAACGCAAATCAAGAAGTCCGACAAGAAAATCCATCCCATCATCGCCGAAGCGCGATCATGGCTCGGCACGCCTTATAAGTATGGCGGCCAGACGCGGCGGGGCACCGACTGCTCCGGAATGGTCATGCAGGTTTTCCTTACCCAAGGCATCAAGCTTCCGCGCGACTCGCGCTCGCAATGTTCGTTTTGTAAAAAAATCAAGTGCAACGAGCTAATGGCAGGCGATCTCGTGTTTTTCGCCACTAAGAAAGGTGGAAATCGAGTAGGGCATGTTGGCATATACATGGGCGATGGAGAGTTCATTCACTCTTCTTCATCGCGCGGAGTGATAGTGAGCAATCTCTCCGAACCATATTATACCTCGCATTTCCATTCGGCCGGCCGGGTCCCCGGACTGAATATACGTATCAAGGAAGTCGACAAAAAAGAGGATAAACCGGCGGATTCGAAAAAGAATAAACGTAAATTGTCAACTCTGGCGCCCCAATTGCCGGATACTGCATATTTCGAGCCCGAGATGCAGGGTGCCTTCGACTGACACACTGTATCTCTTTGATGGAGTCGAACGGTAATCGTTAGGGCAATCGTCAGGAGAGTCGGTTGAAGCCCGCGGGGAGTGGTGAGGTGAAATTCATGTCGCGGCGCGTGACAGGATGCACGAACCTCAAAGTGGCGGCGTGCAGGCACAGGCGGTGGATAGGCGATGATTTGGCGCCGTAACGGCGGTCGCCTACAATAGGATGTCCGGCGTCTTTCATATGCACGCGTATCTGGTTTTTGCGGCCAGTGGCCAGGCTCAGCTCTACCAAAGAGTAGGGAGCGCGGGTGCGCAGGGTAGTGTAGTAAGTCACAGCCAACTGACCTTCTTCGGGATTATTTGTCGAATATACCTCATGGGCGGCATTTTCGGCCAAATAGCTGCGTATTTCGCCTTTTTCGGGGTCGAGAGTGCCTTCTACCACAGCAACATAACGGCGTTCGAGCACCATGTTGTTCCAGTTGTGCTGCATGGTCTCTTTGGCCTGTTGGGTCTTGGCAAACATCATCAGGCCCGTGGTGTCACGGTCGAGACGGTGTACTATGAAGATTTTGTTGCGCGGGTCCTTGCGCTTAACGTATTCGCGGAGGATGGAGTATGCCGTGCCGTCCTTCACTTTGTCGGTACCCATGGAGAGCAGACCATAGCCTTTGTCGACCACGATAATGTCGTCGTCTTCATACACCAGGCGCAGGCGCGGATGGGAGAATGTCTGGAACTCGCGCGTGGTGTTGATTTTCACTTCGTCGCCAGGGTTCAGAGGCAAGTCGAAACGTGTGGTCACATTGCTGCCAACCATTACCTGACGGTGTTTGAGATAGTCTTTCACCGTGGTGCGGGGCTTGTCGGGCATTGCGGCAAATAGAAAATCAAGCAGGGCGGCAGGCTGGCCGTCGTTTACTATAAAGCTTATGATATTGTCGGGGCGGAATGTGCCGGGACGCGTGCCGGGCTTTGCGGCGAGAGGACGGCGAGGGCTCATTGTTTCTTGCTTTTGGCAGATGTGCGTTTGGGTTTGGCCGGAGCCGCGTCGGCATCGGCAATAATCTTGCGCGCCTCTTCGAGAGTGAGGGCAGAGGCATCGGTAATGGTGCGGGGCAGCTTGTAGTTCTTCTTCTTATATGCGATATAAGGGCCGAAGCGACCTCGGAGAATCTGAATGTCGGGATCTTCGTCGAAAACACGTATCACCTTTTCGGCGTTGCTCTTGCGCTTGGCCTCGATGAGCTCGATGGCCTGATCGAGCGTTACCTCTGCGGGTGCTGTATCCTTGGGGATGGATGCGAAGAGTCCGGCATGGCTCACATAGGGGCCGAAGCGCCCTACGGCTACCTGGACGTTCTTGCCTTCGTAGGTACCGAGCACGCGCGGGAACTCGAAAAGGCGAAGAGCCTCGTCGAGAGTGATATCGGCTATCGACTGGCCTTTGATCAGGGAGGCGAAAAGAGGCTTTTCTTCATCTTCGGAGCTGCCTATCTGCACAACCGGGCCGAAGCGACCTATCTTTACACTCACCGGCTTGCCGTTTTCGGGATGTGTACCCAGCAGGCGTTCGCCGAATTTCAGCCCCTGACGAATTGTGAGGGCAGTGTCGACCGAGGGGTGGAACATCTCGTAGAACTGGGCTATTTCCTTGCTCCATCCGAGCTGTCCGTGCGCTATTTCGTCGAATTTCTCCTCGATGTTGGCGGTGAAGTTATAATCAAGGATATTCGGGAAATACTCCGTGAGGAAGTCGTTGACGGTCATACCTATGTCGGTGGGCACGAGTTTGCCTTTGTTGGAGCCCGTCATGGCCGTGCGCGTCTCGCTGCTTATCTCACCTTTGCGGAGATTCATATAGGTATATTCGCGGGGCGTGCCTTCGCTTTCGCCTCGCTCCACGTATCCGCGCTGCTGGATGGTGGATATTGTCGAGGCGTAGGTGGCGGGGCGTCCTATGCCGAGTTCCTCCATTTTCTTCACCAGTGTGCCTTCAGTGTAGCGCGGCGGTTGCAGGGTGAAGCGCTCGGTGGCCTCGATTTCGTTGTATACCATATGCATACCCGGCTGGAGCATGGCGTTGGGGTTTGCGGCCACGGCTCCATTCTCATCCTCGTCGGTACTCTCGGCATACATGCGGAGGAAACCGTCGAATTCAACCGTCTCGTCGGTGGCGGCAAAGGTTCCGGGAACGCCGGGAGCAGTAATGTCGACAATGGTTTTCTTGATGCGGGCATCGGCCATCTGCGATGCAATGGCACGCCGGCGGATGAGTGTGTAGAGTTTCTGCTCCTGAGGTGTGGCATCGTCGAGAGTCTCTACACTCACGTCGGTAGGACGAATGGCCTCGTGAGCTTCCTGCGCCCCTTTGGATGCTGTGTGATATACACGTCGCTTATAATACTGTTCGCCCATGTCGCCGCGCACAAGGTTTGCTATTGCGGCGAGAGCCTCGTCGGAGAGATTGAGAGAGTCGGTACGCATATAAGTGATGTGACCGTTCTCATACAGGCGCTGAGCCACCGACATTGTCTGCGACACCGAGTAGCCGAGCTTGCGCGACGCTTCCTGCTGCAAGGTGGAAGTGGTGAACGGTGCGGCCGGCGATTTGCTTATCGGATGTATGTCGATGTCACCGACGGCAAACGATGCCTTTTCGCACGCCTGAAGCAGCTTCTGGGCATCGTCGGCAGTAGCCAGACGTTCGGAATACTCGGCGCGCACGCCGTGCGACGCGTTACCGTCGACATGGAATGTGCCCATGACACGGAAATAAGGTTCTGTCACGAAATTGCGAATCTCGTTCTCACGCTCCACTATCAGCCTCACGGCCACCGACTGCACACGTCCGGCCGAGAGTGCCGGCTTGATACGCTTCCAAAGCACGGGCGAGAGCTCGAAGCCCACTATGCGGTCGAGCACACGGCGAGCCTGCTGGGCGTCGACCCTCGCGAGGTCAATCTGGCGGGGATTGGCTATGGCATTGAGTATGGCCTTCTTGGTGATTTCGTGAAAAACTATTCGCCGGGTTTTCTCGGGCGTGAGATTCAATACCTCATAAAGATGCCAGGCAATGGCTTCTCCTTCGCGGTCTTCATCGGAAGCAAGCCATACGATGTCGGCCTTTGCGGCGGCTTTTCTGAGTTCGGCCACAAGCTGGGCTTTGTCGTCGGGAATCTCGTAGATAGGGGCGAAGTCGTTGTCGACATCGATACTGAAATTATGTTTTTTCAAATCGCGTATATGTCCGTAGCTCGACATCACCCTATAATCGGCGCCCAAAAACTTCTCAATAGTTTTTGCTTTTGCAGGAGATTCGACGATAACCAGATTCTTTGGCGTACTCATTGTTATGGTGTGGTATTCTGTGTCAGTTAGTATTAATGACAAACACTCGTTCGGCAAAAAATGTTGCATTAAGCCGACCGAGCCAGCCATTTGGCCGTGCAAAGTTACACATTATTTTTCCCAATCACAAAAAAATCGTTTTTTCGACCAACGATTGTCGGATGCGACGGCGCTTAGCGGAAATCCATTATGGAGGGGTTGAAGCACACGTTGCGGTCGGCGAAAACGCGGTCGAGAATACCCGAGGCAATTATGGCGTCGCGGCTTCCGCAGCTTACGGCCCCCGAAGTTGGATCGACCACGATGAGCTTGTCGGCACGGACTATGGCAGGGGCGATGTCGTGGGTCGATATGGCTATGCAGCGGCCGTTGTCGGCGAGGCGGCGCAGCAGTTTCATTATGTCGATGCGGGCTGCCACGTCGAGAAACGCCGTCGGCTCGTCGAGAAGCATGAGCGGCGTCTGCTGGGCCAGCGCGAGGGCTATGAGTGTTTTCTGGCGCTCGCCGTCGCTGAGCGTGCCGAAGTATCGCCCGGCAAGATGTGCTATGCCCGTGTCGGCCATGGCTCGCTCGACGATTTCTTTATCCTCGGCGCTCAAACGGCCGAGAAAGCCGGCATTTCGGTTACGGCCTAATCCTACGGTCTCGCACACGGTGAGAGCCCCTCCGCCTCCTCCGCGACGATGTGATACGAGCGAACGCCGGGCTGCCAGCGACTTTGCCGTCATGCCGCCAATGCTTCGTCCCTCATAGAGTATCTCGCCAACCGATGGTTTCAGCAGGCCTGCGGCAGAATTGAGGAGGGTTGACTTCCCGGCGCCGTTGGGGCCTATAATCACGGCAAGTTCTCCTGCATAAAGCTCGAAATTGACTTCGGCGAGCACACGTTTGCTGCCGTAGGACAAATCTACGTCGACGCATTGCAAAACAGGCTTTGTGGCATCCATACTCAGTTGAAATAAAGCAGCTTGCGCCGATTGATAAGCACATAGAGTATCACCGGGACGCCCACTATGGGGGTGATGGCGTTGACGGGGAGGATGCCGGCGTACCAAGGGGAGGGCAGTACCGACAGAATCTGGCAGAGCATACCTGCAATGGCACCCACAAGGAAGACTCCCGGGAGGAGTAGGCGATGGTTTGATGTGTGCAGAAGCATGCGCGCGATATGCGGCATGGCAAGTCCGAGGAACGCGATAGGGCCGCACCAGGCGGTTATTACGGCTGTGAGTCCGCCGGCTATGGCAAGCATGGCGGAGCGGGCCGCATTGACCGACACCCCCAGAGTGCGGGCATAGTCGGCGCCGAAGAGCAGGGCGTTGAGGCTCTTGACATAAAATGCCGAGGCGAGGCACAGTGCAAGGCACAGTCCGCCGAATATCGGCATCTGTGCAAGTGTCACGCTCGAGAAGTTGCCCATGCCCCACATCACGAAGCCGTGCACGGCATGGTCGGGTGCGAAGAAGTTGAGCAGGGATATGATTGACGATACAAGGTAGCCTATCAGCACACCTACTATAAGCAGTACTTCCGACGAGCGTACCGTGCCCGAGAAGAGCAGAAGTATGGCAAGAATTACGGCGGCTCCAGCCAAAGCACCGGCAATGACGGCCATTGTGCCCCAAACGCCTGCGAAGCCAACGCCTGCGAGCATCACCAAGGCCACACCGAGGCTTGCTCCCGAGCTTATGCCCATAATGGATGGTCCGGCAAGTGGATTGTCGAAACACGTCTGCATCAGCAAGCCCGCCAACGAAAGTCCGGCTCCGGCCAAGGCTGCGGTAAGTATGGCCGGCAGGCGCGTCTCAACCACAATGAAGTGCTCCAGCGTGCCCTCGGCGCTAAAAGCGCCGATAATCTGCCGCAAGCCCATGCTTACGCTACCGCTCGTCAATCCCGCGGGGATGAGAAGCAGCATCAGCAAGACGGCGACGATGAAGAAAACTCGATGGCGGCGTGTCATCCTATTTTCCCGTGCATTTGAAATAGCGTAGCTCGTAGCCGGGCATTACTTCGGGGTGGAAGATGGCGGTATATTCGGCCAGGATGCGGTCGGGATGGAAGGCAGCGTCGTCGAAAATGGGACGCTCGGCGCTGTTGCAGCTGTATATGTTACCCTCCTTCCAAGCTTTGAAAGCCTTGTATCGGGAGTTGATGGCCGCCAGCGATTCAGGCGTGGTGTCGAAGCCGTAGCCGCGCACCAGCCACATGTCGGCATCCATGGCCTTGGCGGCGACATCTTCGATGGAGAGGGCGAGCGAACCGCAGTCGGCAGTGTCGGCCCATGGCCATTCGGCGCCGGCGTCGGCAAAGATGCGAGCCATGTAGCTGTTGCCGCCGGCCACATACCACACGCCCGACACCTCGGTTTCCGCAAGTATCTTCGGCTTGGGGCTTTGTGCGCCGGCGGCCTTGAAGGCCGTCGAACTGTAATTGTCGATTACGTCGGAGAATATCTTCTGCGCTTCCCGCCGTTTGCCCGTGAGCTCGCCCAAGAGCAGAAGCCATTCGGCACGACCCATGGGCGTGGTCTCCATATAGTCGACGCACTTTACCTCTACCGCAGTCGGAGGTAAAGTGACAGTGCCACCGTTGAATACCGAGAGAAGCACGGCCTCTACTCCGGCCTGGGCCAAAAGTTCAACCGACGGCGCGGCGGCCGCACCTGCATCGGTAATCAAACCTTGGTCCATAAGCGTACGGACTGTATCGGCCGGCGGAAAGTATGCCCCGTCGGCCACGGCCTTCACGCAGTCGAGAGCGCCGAGCTCGTTGAGGGCCGAAGTGTAGACCGACGAGAAGACGGCAGCCTTCTCCAGCGGCACGCGCACCACCTTTATGTCGCTGTCGAGATTCTCGGGAAGAAGCGAGTCGCGTTGCACCAGGGCATAGCGTGCGAGCGTCTTGCCCTCGCTCCACGGATTTGCAATGTCGGCGCGCACCACGCCGTGCCCCTGGTCCGCCAGCACAAGATATTGAGCATGATGCGTGAGCGTATCGGCCATGGCCACATCGCTGCCAGTGGTGGCAGAACCACCGCCCGAGCAAGCGCTCAGCATCAACAAAGCCCCGGCGGATAACGCCGCGCGGCTATATATATTGCGGTTATATATATTAAGGAGAAAATCCATATCGAGAGTTTTATCTCGCAAAAATAGCAAAATTTCCCCACCCCCGCAAATTACCAGCACCCCATAGGATTTTTAGACATAAGAACATTAATTTCATCAGTTACAT
>CABRZA010000061.1 GCA_902475285.1 uncultured Porphyromonadaceae bacterium | reverse complement strand
TAATAAGATATATGGCATTACAATGCGGCATAGTCGGCCTTCCCAACGTGGGTAAATCGACATTGTTCAATTGCTTGTCGAACGCCAAAGCGCAGTCGGCCAACTTCCCGTTCTGCACCATAGAGCCCAATGTGGGTGTTATCACTGTTCCCGACGACCGCCTCACAAAGCTCGTCGAGATGTGCAACCCACGTTCGGTTGTACCTGCAACAGTTGAAATAGTCGACATCGCAGGCCTCGTAAAGGGTGCTTCGAAAGGCGAAGGCCTGGGCAATAAATTCCTGGCCAACATTCGCGAGACCGACGCCATAATCCATGTGCTCCGTTGCTTCGACGACGACAACATAACCCATGTCGACGGCAGCGTCGACCCCGTCCGCGACAAGGAAATCATCGACTTCGAGCTCCAGATCAAGGACCTCGAAACCGTCGACACCCGTCTGGCCAAGACAATCAAGGCCGCCCAGGTCGGAGCCGACAAGTCGGCCAAGATGCAGGTCGAGGTGCTCCAGCGCATCAAGGCCGCCCTCGAAAAGGGGCTGCCGGCACGCTCAGTCACATTCGACAACCCCGACGAGCAGCGCTTCGTCCACGACCTCTTCCTGCTCACCTCCAAGCCCGTGCTTTATGTATGCAACGTCGACGACGCTGCCGCCGCATCGGGCAACGCCTACGTTGAAGCCGTCCGCGAGGCCATCAAGGACGAGGGCGCCGGACTCCTCGTCGTGGCCGCCCGCACCGAAAGCGAGATTGCCGAGCTCGACACCTGGGAAGAGCGCAAGGAATTCCTCGCCGAGATAGGCCTCGAAGAATCGGGCGTATCACGCCTCATCCGTGCGGCCTACGCCCTGCTCGACCTCCAGACATATTTCACCGCCGGCCCCGACGAAGTGCGCGCATGGACCTTCGCCCGAGGCTCCAAGGCACCCCGCTGCGCCGGCATAATCCACACCGACTTCGAAAAAGGCTTCATCCGCGCCGAGGTGATAAAATACGACGACTACGTGACCCTCGGCGGCGAAACCGCCGTGCGCGAGGCCGGAAAGATGGCCGTCGAAGGCAAGGAATATGTAGTGCAGGACGGCGACATCATGCACTTCCGTTTCAACGTATAAGTTTGGAATCTCGCGCGAAAAACGCTAACTTTGCATACTCGAAAAACTAACATCCAATATAAAATACAAGCAACAATGAGAAAGAATATCGTTGCCGGCAACTGGAAAATGAACACCACCGTTCCCGAAGGTGTTCAGCTGGCAAAAGAAGTGAGCGACGCCGTAAAGGCAACCGCCGACCTCAAGTGCGACGTTGTAATCTGCGTACCTTTCACTCACCTGGTGCCCGTGGCACAGACCATCGACGCCACAGTCCTCGGCCTCGGTGCCGAAAACTGCGCCAACCACGAAAAAGGCGCCTACACCGGCGAAGTTTCCGCTGCAATGGTAGCCTCCACCGGCGCCAACTACGTTATCCTCGGCCACTCGGAGCGCCGCCAGTACTACGGCGAAACCTCCGAAACCCTCCGCGAGAAAGTCGCTCTTGCCCTCGCTAACAACCTCAAGCCCATCTTCTGCATCGGCGAAGTACTCGACGAGCGCGAGAACGGCACATACTTCGACGTCGTTCGCCGTCAGGTAGAGGAAGGCCTCTTCAACCTCAGCGCCGACGACTTCGGCAAAATCATCCTCGCCTACGAACCCGTATGGGCCATCGGTACCGGCAAGACCGCTACTGCCGACCAGGCTCAGGAAATCCACGCCTTCATCCGCGGCGTCATCGCCGAGAAGTACGGCAAGGAAGTAGCCGACAACACATCGATTCTCTACGGCGGCAGCTGCAAGCCTTCCAACGCAGCCGAACTCTTCGCCAAACCCGACGTCGACGGCGGCCTCATCGGCGGCGCAGCCCTCAAATGCGCCGACTTCATGGGCATCGTCAAGGCATTCTGATAATTCCGGCCCGATGCCGGGGCGACGCAAATCGCCCCGCACCGGGCCGTTTCTACATTTTCCGTGCCCGTCAAGGGCATTTTGCATTAATTTCCCAACGACAATGGCCAAACTCCACGCAACCATCGCAGCCCTGCTAGCTTACGGTGCGGCAGCGGCTCAAACGCCTGCCATACAGGCACATATCGAAGCTCCGGGCAATATAACCGTCGAGCAGCCCGCGGCGCTTGCCAAGCTGCTGGCCCACCCGGCGCACCATGCTGCCGCCTCCGACACCGAAAGCTCCGATGCAAAGCCCGAAGCACCGCGCGTGCGCACCGGATACCGCATACAGGTGTTCGACGACAACAACCCCCGCACGGCCCGTGCACAAGCCGAGGCACGTCACGCACAGGTGGCGGCGGAGTTTCCCGACATGGGAGTCTACGTTACCTTCAACTCGCCATACTGGCGCGTGAAGGTGGGCGACTTCCATACGCGCGCACAGGCAGAGGCCGCCCTCGCCGAGCTGCGCCATGCCTTCCCCGCTATGGCGGCTTACATGCGCATCGTGCGCGACAAGATAAACACCGGCCACTGACAGCCGGCACATGATATGGATATAATGACCGATCAACAACGTATCGACCGAATAGCCGAACACGTCCGGGGCATCCTCGAACTCATCGAAGGCGAAAATCCCTCGCGGGAAGGTCTGGTCGATACCCCCCAGCGCTACGCCAAGGCGCTATGGATGCTTACCTCGGGCTACAAGGCCCTGCCCGAGGCCGTCATTGGCCGCGCCCTCTTCGAGCACGAAGGCTCGCAGATGGTGGTGGTGAAGGACATCGAGTTCTACTCCCTGTGCGAGCACCACATCCTGCCGTTCTTCGGAACCGTGTCGATAGGCTACATCCCCGACGGCAAAATCGTGGGGCTGAGCAAACTGGCGCGCCTGGTCAACGCCTACGCACGTCGTCTGCAGGTACAGGAACGCATGACGGCGCAGATTGCCGACACCGTAAAGCGCCTCGTCGGGGCAAAAGGAGTCATTGTGCTCTGCACCGCCGAACACCTTTGCATGAAAATGCGCGGTGTGCAGAAACAGCATGCCGCAACAACCACCATGCACTACAACGGCGTATTCTCCGACGATGCCGCTCTACGAGCCGAATTTACCGCCGCTCTCCGCTGAGCGGCACAACACTCTGATACGGTGGCAAATATCTACGAACTACGACGCTATGGCCGTTGGGCATTCCTCATATGCTCGGCGGCCGTCGTGGCTTTGTTCCTATATTTCTCCGACGGCCTCATACGCGACCTCTCGGCCGTAGAGCGCGAGCGAATGCAGCTGTGGGCCGACGCCACAAAGGAAATCGTATCCACCACCATCAGCGCCGACGACGCTCTTCCCGCCACCGACATCGACTTCCTGCTGGGCATCATACGCAGCAACACCACAATACCGGTCCTCCTAACCGACGGCGATGGAAACATACTCCAGCACCGCAATTTCAACCTCCCCGAACCAGTCGACACCATAGGCGCACCCACCGACCCGCGCAACATCGAGTATCTCACCGCAAAGCTCGCCGACCTGCGCGAGAGCCGAAACATAATAGAAATCGACATCTCGCCCGACGAGGTGCAACGACTCTACTACGAAGACTCCACCCTGCTCAAACGCATGAGCATATTCCCTTATATACAAACACTTGTGATGCTTGCTTTCATCACCGTGGTCTACTTCGCCGTGCTCAGCACCAAGAAAGCCGAGCAGAACAAAGTGTGGGTGGGACTCTCTAAGGAAACGGCGCATCAGCTCGGCACTCCCATATCGTCGCTCATGGCGTGGATGGAACTCCTACCCGATATGGGCGTCGACCGCGACACCCTCGCCGAGATGAACAAGGACGTCAACCGCCTCAGCACCATCGCCTCGCGCTTCTCAAAGATTGGTTCCGACCCGCGAATGGAGCCCACCGAGCTCAACCGCTGCGTGGGCGAGGCCGTGGAGTATATGTCGACGCGTATATCACCAAAAATCAAGCTCGTATGGCATCCCGCCGGCATGCCGCTCGGCATAGAAGCCTGCACGCCACTGCTCGCATGGGTGATAGAGAACCTCATAAAGAATGCCGTCGACGCCATGGAAGGTTCCGGACAGATCGACGTCAGCACCGGGGGCACCCCCCTACACGCATTCATCGAAGTGGCCGACACCGGCAAGGGCATAAGCCGCAAGAACTTCAAGAACGTCTTCAACCCCGGCTACACCACCAAGCGGCGCGGATGGGGCCTCGGACTCACCCTGGCCAAACGCATTGTGGAGCAATACCACGGCGGACGCATCTTCGTGAAACAGTCCACTCCCGGCGCCGGCTCTACATTCCGCATTGAGCTGCCCGCACGGGGAGCCGCCGTTTTCAACACCGACAACCCGACGTCATGAGAATCACACACGTCCTCTTCAATCTCCGCACCGGCGGAGCCGAAACAATGCTCGTCGACATAATGAACCGCCAGGTTGCCGACGGCGACGACGTCACCCTCCTCCTCATCAACCGAGGCCACCAGCAGCACCTCCGCGACGCCATCGACCCGCGCGTCAAGGTGGTGGAGCTGGGCCGAAAGATAGGCGCCAAGAATCCCCTGTGGCTCCTCCGCGTCAACCTCGCCCTGCACCGGTTGCATCCCGACGTGGTGCATGTGCACAACAAGATGGCCCTCGGCATGCTCTACGGCCCCAGGCGCTATGCCGTGGTCTTCACCTACCACTGCTGCGGCGACGTAAACCCTTACAGCCGCCGCCCCGACATGCTCTGCGCCATCAGCCAGGCCGTCAGCGCCGATGTGGCCGCTCGCGGCGAAGGAAGCTGCGAGATAGTGTACAACGGCATCGACACCTCTGCCATAGCCATGCGCCGCCCGGCCTCACCCCAGACGCCCCCGCGACTGGTGCAGATAGGCTCGCTATATGCCGACATCAAGGGGCAGCACATCACACTCCGTGCGCTTGCCGCCATGCGCCATGCCGACGCCACCGTCGACTTCTACGGCGACGGCCACTCCCGGGCCGACCTCGAGGCGCTAACCCATGAGCTGGGCCTCGACAAGCGCGTGCGCTTCATGGGCACACGCAGCCGCCGTGAGCTCTACGATGCCCTGCCCGGCTACGACGTGGCCCTGCTGCCCTCGCTCAACGAAGGCTTCGGCCTCGCCCTGGCCGAACCCATGGCCGCCGGCGTACCTGTGGTGGCCAGCAACCTCCCCGGCCCCTCCGAAGTACTCCGTGACGCCGACAGCATCCTCGGCACCACCGTGCCCGCAGGCAACCCGCAGGCCCTTGCCGACGCCATCGACGGCATCCTCGACGCCTTCACCGAAGCCCTTGCCCTCGCCGTCGACGCCGCGACCTCCGTCCGTCGACGCTTCGACATCGCCGGCACTGTCGCACGATATCGCGAACTGTACTCCCGCCTGACAGGCGCAACCGACCAGCATACCCTCCAACCCTAAGGCTATGAACAACATAGAACTCATCCTTATCAATATCACCGGCAACGACCGTCCCGGCGTCACTTCGGCACTAACAGATATCCTCGCGCGCTACGACGCCCAGATTCTCGACATCGGCCAGGCCGACATCCACCACTCCCTCTCGCTCGGCATTCTCTTCCGAACCGACTCGGAACGCTCCGGCGACATCCTCAAAGACCTCCTTTTCAAGTGCTATGAGCTCAGTGTGCAGATCCGCTTCTCGCCCATCTCAACCGGCGACTACGAGAATTGGGTGCAGCGCCAGGGCAAGAACCGCTGGATAATCACCATACTCGGACGACGCCTCACCGCACGCCACATAGCCCTCGTCACCGACGAGATAGCCCGTCAGGAGCTAAACATCGACGGCATACAGCGCCTCACCGGCCGTGCGCCGCTGCGCGAAAACGAAGAACCCCGCGCAAAGGCATGCATAGAGTTCTCCGTCCGCGGCAACCCCATCGACATCGCCGGCATGCGAAGCCGCTTCATGGAAGTGTCGCAGACCGAAGAGTTCGACATATCCCTTCAAGAAGACAACGTCTTCCGCCGCTGCCGCCGACTTATATGCTTCGATATGGACTCCACCCTTATCGAAACCGAGGTCATCGACGAGCTTGCCGACCGCGCCGGAGTCGGGCCGCAGGTGCGCGCCATCACCGAGAGCGCCATGCGCGGCGAAATCGACTTCTGCGAGAGCTTCCGCCGACGCGTGGCCCTCCTCGAAGGCCTCGACGAAAGCGTCATGCGCGACATCGCCGAGCATCTCCCCATAACCGAGGGCGTAGAGCGCATGATGCAGGTGCTCAAGCGCACCGGCTACAAGACAGCCATCCTCTCTGGCGGTTTCACCTACTTCGGCAACTACCTCCGCCAGCGTTTCGGATTCGACTATGTATACGCCAACGAGCTCGAAATTGTCGACGGCAAGCTCACCGGCCAATATGTGGGCGACATCGTCGACGGCAAGCGAAAGGCCGAGCTCCTCAAAATAATTGCACAGGTCGAGAACATCAACATCGCCCAGACAATTGCGGTGGGCGACGGAGCCAACGACCTCCCTATGCTCTCAACTGCAGGCCTTGGCATTGCCTTCCACGCAAAGCCCAAGGTGAAGCAGACTGCCCGTCAGTCAATATCCACCATAGGCCTCGACGGAGTCCTCTACTTCCTCGGCTTCAAGGACAGCTTCATTACCGACGCCCCACGCGAAACAAACGATAAGTGAACCTTTCCCCCGGCCGGGCGTTAGAATATCAAGCAGCCTCAATGGGTCGGCTGCGAGTTTCAACTTATTCATCAATTACAGCTTGGCCATGACGGCTATAAAGTGCTTTTTATTACTTTCTTCATCACTCCTCGCGCTTGCTCTTCCTGCGCCTCTCACGGCGCAGGAGGGCTCGCAAAGCGTCGGGCTGGTGCTGAGCGGAGGCGGAGCAAAGGGAATCGCTCACATCGGCGCCATTAAAGCTCTTGAAGACAACGAAATAACTATCGACTGCATAACCGGAACCTCAATGGGTGCCATTGTAGGCGGCCTCTATGCCGCCGGTTACAGCCCCGACGAAATGATGGCTCTCATCGCCTCACAGGCCTTCGGATACATGGCCCAGGGTAAAGTCGACCCAGAATACAACTATTACTTCTCGCAGACGCCCACAACGCCGCAACTTTTCAGCTTCAGCTTCGGCCCGAAACAGTCCGTCGAGTCTTCGGTCTACAACCCTCAGTCTATCATTGGCCCCGAACCAATGGCATTCGGTTTCATGGAAATATTCGGCCCGGCCACCGCACATTGCCGGGGCGACTTCGACCGCCTATTCGTGCCATTCCGCAGCGTGGCTTCCGACATGACGCACCGCCGCCCACACGTCTTCGCATCGGGCGACCTCGGAACCGCCGTACGCGCTTCCATGAGCTTCCCTCTAATCTTTCAGGCGATTGAAATCGACAGCGCCGTTTACTACGACGGAGGCATATTCGACAACTTCCCCGTCGACGCAATGCACGCCGACTTCAGCCCGTCCGTCACCCTCGGCTTCGATGTCTCGTCGCCCGACAAGGGTCGGCCCACAACCTTTCTCGACCAGCTCGACCAACTCGTCAGCCGCCCTCAAAGCTACACCGTACCCGAAAGCGAAGGCATAAAGATACGTATCGACGTCACCGAATACGGCCTGCTCGATTTTCAAGCCGCAAAGGCCATCTACAAAGCCGGATACGACCGAACCCTCGAGATGCTCGACAGCATACGCGGCCGTGTCACCGCCCGACGCTGCGCCGACGACGTAGAGGCTCGCCGCGAAAAATTCCGCCGTGACACACCCGCCATGACATTCACCGGCGTCGATGTCACCGGAGGAACACCGGAGCAGAACCGCTACATACGCTATCTCTTCCAGACCGACAGCGAACACGACACACTCACCGTCGACCGTGCCCGCCTTGCATACTACCGCGCCATAGCCACCGGACGCCTCGACGCCATCCAGCCCAACGCTGTCCCCATCGACACCGCCGGACACTTCTGCCTCTCGCTCAAAACCAAAATCAAAAAAGACTTCAGCGTCGGCGCAGGAGCTTATCTAACATCCTCCGACAACAGCTTCCTATACCTCCGCGCGGGCTACTCCAACCTCAGCTTCAACTCCGTAAACACCGACCTCGAGCTATGGCTCGGCCAAAGCTACCTCGCCGGCTCCTTCACCGGCACCCTATTCGTGGCCACGCCCACGCCCTCGGCACTACGCCTCAACATGGTGGCGTCGCGACGCAAATACCACGAGAGCGAGCGTTTCTTCTTCCGCGACAACCAAACCGCCGCAATATCCGACCACGAGTACTTCGGAACTCTCTCCTGGGCCATGGCTGCCGGCCGAACAGGAGCCTTCGACGCAGGATTAGGCGGTGGGCGAATCTACAACAACTTCTACAGCCACACCAACCCCGACTACGCTCTCCAACCCGGTAACATCGGCCTCAACCTCGGAAAACTCTATCTGGCCTACGCCGCATCCACTCTCGACGACCCTATCTATCCCACCTCCGGATACTCACGCCGCGGCGACATATCGGCCCTCACAGGCACGGCGAAAATAAACCGCAACACCTCCGGTCAGTTCTCCATGCACAACCTACATTGGCTGCAGCTCCATTGGACAGAGCGCGACTACTTCGACCTCCATCCACATTGGAGTCTCGGCCTCGAAGGAGAGCTCATGTTCTCCACACGCCGCCTCGTCAACGACTACTACGCCGCCCTCACCATAGCACCGGCATTCATACCAACGCCGGCCGCCGACAATGTGTTCAACGCTGCTTTCCGCGCCGACAACTATCTCGCCCTTAGCGCCGTGCCGGTCTACCGCTACAACAATCAGCTCTCGGCGCGCCTCACCGCCAGCGCCTTCGTGCCGGCACGCGCAATAGTCGAAACGCCCGACGGTGGCGCACGAAACGCTCGCTGGTTCGGCTCGGCCCACTTCTTCGGCGAGCTCAACGTGGCCTACCGCCTCCCTTTCGCAACTCTCTCCGCCTACTGCAACTACGCCACAGGCATACACCGCTTCAGCGGCGGCATTGCTCTCGGCATTTACATCACAGCTCCAAAATTCCTGCAATAATGAATAAAGTAATACTTCTCGGCTACGTCGGTCGCGACCCCAAGATGCGTATGGTCGACAGCACGCCCGTGGCCGATTTCAGCCTCGCCACTACCGAAAAACGCCGCGGACGCGACGCCGAAGGCCACGACATCGACCTCCCCGACATCACCGAGTGGCACAACATCGTAATGTGGGGACGAGCCGCCGAGTTCGCCGAGCGATACATCCGCCGAGGCTCGCACCTCCTCGTCGAAGGCAAGCTCCGCACCAGAACCTGGCAGGACCGCGACGCCATAAAACGCACCATTACAGAAATTTATGTAGATTCTTTCGAACTTTTGCCCCGTAATAATTCATAAATCATGCGCATGACCGGACGCCGCACCAGCGGCAACATCGACGATCGCCGCCGAAGCGGCAACGGACGCAGCCTCGGCATAGGCGGTGGCATCATAGGTGTAATAATTGTGGCAGCAGTCACACTCTTCTCGGGCGGCGGAATCGGCGACGTGCTTACCAACATTATCGGCAGCACTGCCCAACCGGCATCGCAGTACGCCGCCGACAATTACACCCCCGACGCCGAGGACGAGCGCCTCGCACTCCTCGCCTCGCAGATTCTCGCCGGTACGGAAGACGTATGGACCAAGGAGTTTCGCCAACAAGGATGGGGCGAATACACCTGTCCCAAGATGGTGCTTTTCTCGGGCGCCGTAAGTTCCGGATGCGGTAACGCCACATCGCAGACCGGCCCGTTCTACTGTTCCGCCGACCAGACCGTATACCTCGACCTTGATTTCTTCAAGGACATGAAATCATCGATTGGAGCCGACGGCGACTTCGCCTACGCCTATGTCATAGCCCATGAGGTCGGCCATCACGTGCAGTACCTCCTCGGCACGCTCGACGACGCCCACGCTCGCATGGCACGGGTAAGCCCCTCGGAGGCAAACCGAATAAGCGTCCGCCTCGAGTTGCAGGCCGATTTCTACGCCGGCGTATGGGCTGCCCTCGACAATAAAATGTTCGGCTCCATCGAGCCCGGCGACGTCGAGAATGCCATCGACGCGGCATCAAAAATCGGCGACGACTATCTCCAGCGCAAGGCCTACGGCCGCGAGATGCCCGACAGCTTCAACCACGGCCGCTCCGAGCAGCGCGTCCGCTGGCTCTCTAAAGGCTTGCAGACTGGCGACCCCGACTACGGCGACACTTTCAGCCCCGCATATTCCGACTTATGACATTTTCCAATCTCGACATACTCATGATGCGCCGCGCGCTCCAGCTCGCCGCCGCCGGCCGCCGTCACACATCCCCCAATCCCATGGTGGGAGCTGTTATCACCGCTCCCGACGGCCGTATAA
Organism: uncultured Porphyromonadaceae bacterium; assembly: GCA_902475285.1. Classification (GTDB taxonomy): domain Bacteria; phylum Bacteroidota; class Bacteroidia; order Bacteroidales; family Muribaculaceae; genus CAG-873. The sequence goes on along the minus strand of CABRZA010000061.1, from coordinate 3,289 downwards.
TAGGCGAAGGCTGGCATCGTCGCTTCGGCGGTCCCCACGCAGAAGTCAATGCCGTGGCATCTGTGACCGACGCCGACCGCCGTCTCTTCCCCGAGAGCACTGTCTACGTCACTCTCGAGCCGTGCAGCCACTACGGCAAAACGCCGCCATGCGCCAAGATGCTCGTCGAATGTGGATTCCGACGTGTCGTGGTCGCTGCCGGCGATCCCAACCCCAAAGTGTCGGGCCGTGGCATCGCCATGCTCCGCCAGGCCGGAATACACGTCGACGAAGGCCTACTCGCCGACGACAGCCGACGCCTCAACGTGGCATTTCACACCGCCCATACCCTCCGCCGCCCATATGTGCAGCTCAAATGGGCGTGCAGCGCCGACGGCTTCATCGACGCCCGACGATACCCCGGCGAAGGCGCCCACCGCTTCTCTTCGCCTCTAACTACCACGCTCAACCACCTGCGCCGCGCCGAATTCGACGCCATTGCTGTCGGCGCGGCCACCGTCATCGCCGACTGCCCCGCACTCACAGTGCGTGACGTGGCGGGCCGATCGCCGCAGGCCGTAATCTTCGACCGCCACGGAATCGTTGCGCCCGACAATAAGCTTCTAATCAGAGAAAAACCCGCGATAGTAATAGGCGACGTACCTCTGGCCGATGCTCTTCACAGCCTCTATGCCGACCACGGCATAACCTCACTTCTCGTCGAAGGAGGTCGGGGTCTGCTGCAAAGTTTCATCGACGCCGACATATGGGATGCCGCACGCGTTGAAGTGGCACCCTACACCCTCGGCGAGCTCGGCTCGGTCCGTGCCCCGCAACTCCCCGGCGTACCGGGCACACCGGGAATGCACACCTTTACTTCTTGCCGTATCTGATTGCCAGACCTTCCCGTATGGCCTTCAACTTCTGGCTGAGACTCTTCTTATACCGCCACGACGCGTCGTAGTGGTGGATGGCATAGGTATTTTCAGTAGGCTGTGCAGCCCCGCTTTTCCATTCTATGCCAAGAAAATATCCAAGTGGGAATATCACCGGCCGGTCCTCCTCCGGCAGCGACGGTATGACCTTATAGGTAAGTATCTTCGTGTTGGGGGTGCGCACGTTGTGCCCCCAAAAATTGAAGAAATTCGTCACACGGTAATAGTCGTAGAAAGCCTTCACCCATTTCGCACCCTTAGGAGCTATCATCACGCCGGTTCCTATCAGTTCACTCTCCATACCAACATACCCGTTCCCCTCCAAAAGGTCGTCGAAGCTCCGCAAAACCTCTATGTCGGTATCAAGATAAATGCCGCCCTCGGTATATAGAGCATACACCCGGCAAACATCCGACACAAAAGCAAAGTTGCGCGATGCATAAGCCTGTCGGCAATAGCGGCAGCAGTTCACGTCGAAGTTGCGCTCGTTCCACTCCTTGATTTCATAATCCGGCAGCTTGGCGCGCCACGTGTCGAGCCAGCGCCGGAAACTTTCAGGCTTCGGCTTGGTGCCGAACCAGCAATAATGTATCTTCTTAGGTGTCATGGTTTTTGCAATTGAACATCAATTTTTGTCTTTAAGCTGCTGTTCGGTAATTTTCGAGAGCAGCGTCATCTGGTACACCGTCTTCATGTAGGCCCGCAACAGCCCGCGGCGCCCGTCGAGGAAACCGCCTCCGAAAACATAACTTCGCACGAAGAACCACACCGGCCTGAAAAGCAGCTTCATCGGCCCGTACTGCCGCCCAGCGCGCTTGCTCACCTCATAGTCGGTGTAGCGGTTCATCTTGTCTATGCGGCTCGCTATCGTCGGGTCGTCCAGATGGATGAGATAGAGGTCGCGCCGGCTGGCCGGAATGTTCTCCACCGGTCCGTCGATATCCGGGCGAGAGTGTATAGTCGGAGGCCACGTGCATTTGTCGCGCTGAAAGAATCGAAGCTGATAGTCGGGCGACGACGTCTCCGGCCGACCCATGAAGAGATTCTGTCGGGCCACGGCAAGAGCACTCCCGAAGCCCGGCTCGGCAATGCGCTCGTAGAGATAGCAACGCAACGCCGCAGGCACCACTTCATCGGCGTCGACAACAAGCACCCACTCCGACATTGCTGAGTGCACCGCAAAGTCGCGTGCCGGCTCGCATATCTTGTGCTCGCCCTTCGGAAAGGTAACCACACGGCAACCGTATTCTTTGGCTATCGCCACGGTGCCGTCCGTGCTCTCCATATCGCACACCACAACCTCGTCGAAGTCGCGCACGCTGTCGAGCACTCGCCGAAGGTGCGCCTCGGCATTGTATGTATTGATTACTACTGAAATCTTTTCCGACATATCGCTAATTAATGATTATCAATAAAGTAATGGCGCGATATTTACACACGCGCAGGCTGAAGCCCCGGAGGGGCGCAATTGTGGTTAACCGGGGTACGTCAGCCCCGGCTTAGCGCCCACAAAATTAATAATACTTTCCCAAACAGCCAAAACACACCCACTGTCCTAAAATTTAGGACGGAATTGCCACTTTCTGTCCCCAAATTTAGAACACCCTCACCGTATCTTCCGGAAGAGAGCCGTGAATTTGGCGCGCGGCCCGAAGAGGCTCAGCCGGTCGCCAGCTTTCACTTTCTCGCCCGAAGTGTCGAACACCCGCGGCTCCTCGTGCTTGATGCCCAAAATATTGACCTCATCCACAGGGCGGTCGGCCGCCACGATTTTCAGCCCGTAGCCTTCGTCGAGCCGTCGCCGAAGCTCGTCGTAGTCCATATCCACCAGATAATCCGTCACGGCAAACTGCGCAACCATCCTGTCCGCATCCACACGCATCGTCTTCACGGCCGCTCCCAGTTCAAGCTCCGAGCATAGGTCCGAGGCCGCCCGCTGCTCGGGCGTGATGATGCGGTCGATGTCGAAACTCTCCAATATCGCCTCGTGAAGAGTGTCGATGGCACGCGCATATATATGCTTTACCCCCGACTTTTTAAGCAGCGCCACAGCCTTGATGCTCGCGCCGAAATTCTCGCCTATCGCCACAATCACAAGGTCGACATTGAGAAGCGGAAGTATCGCAAGCTGGCTCTCCTCCGACGCGTCGATAACATATACCGCCGAAATATAGTCTTTCAGCTCGGCCACTTTCAATGGGTTGATGTCGGCCCCTATCACGTCGTTGCCGCTGTCCGTCAGGTCGCGGGCAAGATTCTCGCCATAGATACCCAGGCCCAATATAAGATATTTCATAAGTATGTGTTGGAAATTATTTATCGTATTGGATTATAAAGTATGTGGATGAAATTTTGAGTTCGGTTGATGGCGTAAT
>CABRZA010000060.1 GCA_902475285.1 uncultured Porphyromonadaceae bacterium | reverse complement strand
ATGGAATTCCACCATACCACTTCTTCATTTCAGCAATTTTCTATCGTTGTCGCCGCTTTCCAATTTGTGCAATCTATCCATTCCGATGTGCTCAATACACACGACGGCTAAGCTGCACTTATTATAACTAAAATGGTCAAATTCGACCACTTTGAAATCTGGGATTAGAGGTGGGAGGGAAAATCTCCATAGCTTTGTCGCAATCAACTCCATGTGTGCAAAATATTACCGCCCCGGTGAGGTAACCGAGGCGGTATGGGATGCTGAATGTGGGTGCGATCAGCGGATGTAGGTCTTGGTCACCTTGGTGCCGCGACGCACGATGTAGAGACCGGCGGAGGGATTTTCTACGCGGCGGCCGTCGAGGGTGTAGTATTCGGCGGGAACGTCGGCTTCCTCAACCTCAACGCCCTCGATGCCTGCGGGCTCGGTCACGGTCATGGTCTTGGTGCTCCAGTTCACAGTCACCGTATATTCCTTGGTCTTTACGGTGCCCGTCATGCTGATGGCCTTGGGGTCGTTGAGCTGCACGAGGGTCACTTCCTGCCCGAGGCTTGCGGTGACATCGGCGGCCACGCCCCAGCGGTTGCCGTCGGCATTGAGCTCGTTCCAGTTCGATGCCAGCGATTTGGCGAAGGAGAAATAGCCGCCTATGCGTGTGGTGGCGGTGAAGCGCGGGCCCTCGGCCTTCATTTCCACACCCTTCGAGGGCGACCAGGTGCCGCCGCCGACCTCGCCGATGATATAGAAGCTCGACGGCATGTCGGCCGGAGTCTCATCGGGATCAATCTTGGTATAGGTGGCCGTACCCTGTCGCGTCTCGCTGCCGGCGGTTGCCGTCCAGCGCAGAGTGATGGTGCCCTTGCGTATGCACTCGCCTATCACCACAGGAGTGCCCGAAGCGCTCACGGCAATCTCGGCACCGCCGTCGACGCTCACGCTGCCGCGCTCGGCATTGACAAGCGTGGCCGTAACGGTGAAGGTGGGAGTGTCGAAGCTCGTGCCCGAGGGCGAGAGCTCTATGCGGGGAGCGTTGATGGCGTTCTCGTCGTATACCACGGCTATACCCGTCGAGCCCACCGTGCCGCTGATGGTGGTTGCGGTGGCGGTAAAAGTATTGCCGCTCACGAGGTCGCGGTAGGTACCGGCAGGAAGATAACCGCCGCCGTTGGGCACGCTGACGCTGCGACCCTGGCCGTTGCCCACCACGATGCAGGCACCGCCGCCGGCGCGGGTCACGACGGTTACGCCGTCGGCCGACGCAAGATATTCGGGCGTGTCGCCCATTGCGTTGCGCAACTTGTTGACGGCGGCTATATGCTTTGCCTTGAAAGCCTCGCTGCCCTTCACGCCCACGCGTATGGCCGTGCGGCTCGTTTCGAACGGACGCGACAGATAGAGCGCCGCAGCACCCTGACGGCAGGCGTTGATGGCCCACGCGCGGTCGATTACGGCCTGCGGCACATATTTGGTGGCGCCGTTGTCGTTGGCATAGGTGTCGTGGCTCTCGGCCCAGTACACGAGCTTGCTTGCGCTGAGGCCGCGGGCCGTATAGGCGCCGAAACTCGTGGTGGCGCGGCCGGCGCGCACGTCGTCGAGCACGGTGTTGCAGTAGCGGTTGTCGGTAATCGACATATATTTCATATATTCCGGCACGAGGGCGTTCTCGTCGCCGCCGGGGCTGTCGAGAAGCTCGCCGTAGTGCCACAGGCCCGGCACGGAGGTTACGGTGCTCCAGAAGGCGCAGCCCTCCGAAGGAAGGCCGATATGTTTCGCAGCATCCCAGCGTATACCCTTCACGCCGGCGGCTTTAAGTTCTTCCACATAGGTTTTTACGGCAGCCTGCACGTCGGCGTGCTCGCTGTTGAGGTCGGGATAGTCGCCTAAGTTGTCGTGTGTTATCGAGCTGCGCACGCCGTAGTTGATGCCCTTGAAGTTGGTGGAGTGCCAATAGGCGGTGTTGTTCCACTTCGAGGCGCGGTGGCTCGACGACCCGTTGACATGGTTGGCCACAACGTCGACAATCACCTTTATGCCGTAGCCCTCGGCCTCCTGGCACAGGGCGGTGAGCGTGGGCTTCGACCCTACGCCGCCCGACATTATTTTCATATCGTAGGGCAGATAGGCATAGAACCATTCGGCGTTGTCGGCAGCGTTGCCCTGTATGGGCGACAGCTGTATGGCACCGAAACCGGCCTCGGCTATTGCCGGAAGCTCGGCGCGGATGTCGGAGATGTTCCAGTCGAAGAGATGGAGGATGTTGCCGTCCTGGATATTGTCGGGGAGGCCGTAAGGATTGGCCGCATCGGCAGCCGTCATGCCGGCGAGGGCGGCAAGAGCAAGAAATGTTTTTCTAATCATGGTAAATTAGCGGTTGAATCACAAAAATGCACGCAAAAGTAGTGAATTTTTTTCGATTTCGGCAAGGTTTCTACCTTATTAATGCGTAATTTTGCAGAATAATCACAACACATTCCATTGCCGACATGAAAATACGTCATATATTGTTTCTTCTTCTTCTGGTCGCCGGCTCCGGCGCCTATGCACAAAGCCAGCGCTCGGCGGCAGTGTCGCAGCTCGCGCCCTATTGCGCTCCCGCCAACCGTCCGGCCGACGCCGCCGTAACCTTCATGCCCGGCGGCACACAGTATGTGGAGCGCTCCGCCGACGGCAAACGACTCGTAGTGAAGGAAATATCCTCGGGCGAAGAAAGCAGCGTGCTCTTCGACATCACCCACACCCGCGAGACCGTCCTTCCCGACTTCGAGGACTTCATCCTCAGCCCCGACGCATCCAAAATCCTCATCAGCCGCGACAGCCGCAGCATATACCGACGCTCCACCACGGCGCAGTACTTCGTCTACGAAGTGCGCTCGCGCCTCCTCCGCCCGCTCTCGGCCTCGCACCCGCGCCAGAGCGCGCCCCTCTTCTCGCCCGACTCGCGCATGGTGGCGTTCGTGGCCGACGGCAACATCTACGCCGCCAAGCTCGACTACAACACCGAGGTAGCAGTCACTACCGACGCCAAGCCCGGCGAGATTATCAACGGCGCCACCGACTGGACCTACGAGGAAGAGTTCGGCGTGACATCGCTCATGGCATGGGCCCCCGACAACCTCACCCTCTGCTACGTGCGCTTCGACGAAAGCCGCGTGCCCCTCTACACCCTCCCCCTCTATCAGGGCACATGCAGCCCCAAGGACGAATACGCCCTCTACCCCGGCACGCTGAGCTACAAATATCCCGTGGCCGGCGAAGCCAACTCCACCGTCACCCTCCACAGCTACGACGTGGAGACACGCAAGACCAAGACCCTCGCATTCCCCGAGGGCGACCCCTGCTACATACCGCGCATTGCCTACGGCACCACGCCCGAACAGCTCATGGTGTCGACACTCAACCGCGACCAGAACCGCTTCGAGCTTTTCAGGGTCAACCCCAAGTCGACCGTCGCCCGCTCGGTGTATGTCGACGAATCGAAGGCATGGATTGAGCCGGAGGTCTACGAGCTGCTCACGTTCAACGCCGACGGCTTCGTCATCCCCACCTCGGCATCGGGCTGGCTCCGCCTCATGCGCTACTCCTATGCCGGGCAGCCTCTCGGCGCCGTAAGCATGGACAACGCCGACGCCACCGACTTCTACGGCAGCGACGCCGCCGGCAACTTCTACTTCCAGGCCGCCGCGCCGCGACCCGTCGACCGCACCGTATACCGCCTCGACCGCAAGGGCCGCACCGAGGCCATCAGCCCCGACCACGGCACGGCGTCGGCAGTGTTCGCTCCCGGCTGCACCGCCTACACCCTCACTTACAGCAACACCGCCACGCCTCCCGTCACGGCCATGCACCGCGCCGACGGCCGCAAGCTCCGCGACATCGAGACCAACGAGGCTTACGCATCGCGCGCCGCTTCGCTCAAAATGCCCAAGGAGTTCTTCTCCTTCACCACCGCCGGAACCGACCTCAACGGCTACATCATAAAGCCCGAAGGCTTCGACCCGTCCAAGCGTTACCCCGTGATTATGAGCCAGTACAGCGGCCCCGGCTCGCAGCAGGTGCTCGACCGCTGGTCGCTCGACTGGGAAGACTACTTCGCCCGTCAGGGATATGTGATAGTGTGCGTCGACGGGCGAGGCACCGGCGGACGCGGCACAGCCTTCCGCACCGCCGTATACCGCCGCCTCGGCCAGCTTGAAACCGACGACCAGATTGCCGCCGCACGCTACGCCGCAACCCTCCCCTACGTCGACCCCGAGCGCATAGGCATCTACGGCTGGAGCTACGGCGGCTACCAGAGCCTCATGTGCGCCACCGCCGACGCCAACCCCTACGCCGCAGCCGTGGCCGTGGCTCCCGTCACCGACTGGCGCTACTACGACACCGTATACACCGAGCGCTACATGCTCACCCCGCAGCAGAACGAGCGCGGCTACGACGACGCTTCCGTAATCCGCCGCTCACTCCATCTCGGATGCCCCCTACTGATTATGTACGGCACAGCCGACGACAACGTTCACCCCGCCAACAGCCTCCAGCTCGTGTCGGCCTTCCAGAGTGCGGGCATACTCTGCGACATGTTCGCATTCCCCAACATGAACCACTCCATCAACGGCTGCAACGCACGCCAGGTGGTGTGGGCGCGCATGCTCGCCTTCTTCGACTCTAAACTCAAATAAAATGGCCGACGAAATCTACAAATCCCAGGTACCCCACGTGCTCAGAGGTCTGTGGCGTAACTGGGCCATGGCCTACGGCGCCATCACCCTCCCGCTGCTCCTCTCCATGCTGGTGCCCCGCATATGGCTGCCCTTCATATGCGTGGCCGAGGCTTGGGCGTTGGTGGCCTGGAGCAAATCGTCCGACGCCCCGGCGCTCGACGCCTGCTCCCTCGTCCTCCGTGTGGCGTCGAAGATAATGCTCGTAGCCGCCATGGTGATGTTCGCCATCGTGATTCTTTGCACCGACTGGCTCGTACCCACGGTGATACACCTCCGGCTCTACAACAGCGAGATTCCGTTCATCACCGCACTGGTCATATTCCCCGTCACCATAATCATGGTGCTTGTATGGCTCTTCGGAGGACTCGCCGACGGTTATTGCCGCCGGTGCCAGCGCCGCAACGGATACTATGCCGGCGACAGCATAATAGCAACCCTATATTACCGCGAGACGCGCTATCAGCTCGCAATCCTCGCCGTCGTGAGCACGGCGATAGGCGCCGTGGAGTACTGGTACTACTTCGCCCGCTACATCAACTCAAACCTCAACGCCCCCGACCGCTTCTTCTTCAACATCATCCCGATAGCCATGTATGCTCTCTCGCTCCTCTTCATGGCCGGCCGGTACAATTCGATGAAGATGCTCTTCCGCACCATCGAGGACAGCCACAGCGCCAAGGTAGGACGCACGGCGGTGCGATTCCTCATTTTCTGCGGCGACGAACTCCTCCTCCATCCCGGTGCCGACAACCTCTGGGATACCCCCGTCGAAGCCATCGTGGCACGCACTGCCTCGGTAGGCGAGCCTCAGGCACGCCTGATTTTCGACGGCCTCACGGGAGTCGACAATCTCCCCATGCGCTATTGCTACACCAACGAAGGTTTCGCCACCGGCTCCAACATGGTGCACTATGCCGTTTTTGCCGACGACGCCGACCGCAGCCGTTTCGCTCCCGACAACGTGTGGTTCGACCCCTACATGCTCGACCGTGCCCTCGCCGGAAACGCACTCAACCCCATCCTCGCCAACGAGCTCTTCCGAATCCATACCATGACAATGGCCTGGAAGACCTACGACCGGAAAGGACGCCGCCTCTACCCCATACGCCACTATCGCCCAACATTCCGCCTCCGCGACCTCCGCGAATGGAAGGTCGACTACGACGACCAGAAGTGGTTCGACGTGGCGCACAACAACGAAGACCGGCCCTTCTACCACCTGCGCAACTTCTGGGAGCGTCTCACCGGAGTGTTCAGCCACAAAACGCACCAGGCCGATGAGTAAGCGCACCATAGCCGTCGTCGGGCCCACGGCGTGCGGCAAGACGCGCCGCGGCGTACTGCTGGCCCGTGCTTTCGACGGCGAGATTGTCAGCGCCGACTCCCGGCAGGTGTATCGAGGAATGGACGTCGGCACCGGCAAGGACCTCGGCGAATACCCCCACGGCATGGCCGTGCATATGCTCGACGTAGCCCCCGCCGGTTACCGCTACAACCTCTACGAATACCTCCGCGACGCACGCCGTGCCATGGCCGGCATCGCCGCCCGCGGGCGCCGTGCAGTGGTTGTGGGCGGCTCGGGGCTCTATGTGGAGTCGCTGCTCAAAGGCATCGTCCTCCCCGACGTGCCCGAGAATCCCGCCCTCCGCCGAAGCCTCGAGGGCAAGGACCTCGACGAGCTCGCAGCCATGCTCGCCGCGATGAAGACTCTCCACAACGTCACCGACATCGACAATCCGCGCCGCGCCATACGCGCCATCGAAATAGAGCAGTATTACATCGACAACCCCGACGCCGCACGCGCCGCCCGCGAAGCAAGCCCCGAAAATGCCGTGATTGTGGGCATCGACATACCCCGCGACGAGCGCCGGCGCCTCATAAGCCTACGTATGCGCCGCCGCTTCGACCAAGAAGACATGACAGCCGAGGTCGAGGCTCTCTTGCGCGGAGGCATCGCACCCGACGACCTCATTTATTACGGTCTGGAATACAAGTACATAACCCTCTTCCTCACCGGTGCCATCGACCGCCCGGCCATGGAGCTCGGCCTCGAGACGGCCATACATCAGTTCGCCAAGCGACAGATGACATGGTTCCGGGGCATGGAACGCCGGGGATTCACCATACACTGGCTGCCGTGGGACATGCCCGACGACGAGTTCGTCGGCGCCGTCGGCGCCATCCTCTAACATCCCATGCGCCGCCTCTACGCCCTCACCCTCAGCCTTCTCGCCGCCGTCCTCGCACAAGCGCAGGGCCTCAGGGCCGACAGCCTTGAGCTCTACGAGGTCGGAAAGCCTGTCGAAGAGCTTATCTACCGCGTAGGCGTGTGCCGTCCCAAGGGCGCCGATCTCCGCCTTACAATGCTGTGGAATTACGTCGACAGCACCCGACAGCGCCGTGCCGAGTTCGGCATCCCAGCCGCCGCGCACGACGACGGCATCACCTCCCCGCGCCTTTTGTGGCGCATTGTGGAGCGGCGCAACGGCGTCGACAGCCTTGTGGCGAAAGGCGACGACGCCCTCCGCGACCCCGCCGGCACATTCACGCTTTCCCTCACGGCCTCCTCGGCCGGAGCGCGTCTGCGTGCCGGATCGACAACCCTTGCCGTCGACATTCCCGTCGCCTTCGACCGCGACTCAACCGCCTCACTGGGCCTTATCGCCTCACGCGACGTAAGCATGAGCGAGCACACCCTCCGCACCGTCGACGCTCCCGCCCTCCGACCGTATCCGGCCCCGACGGCCGACATCGAGCGCCGCATCGCCGAGTCAACCGACCCCGCCGAGGGCATATGGCTCTATCTCGACCGCGACACCGACCCTTCCAAGGCCAACCCTGCACACGTCTATACCCTTGCCACCGTGGCCGACGGCAAAGGCGCATACACCATTGTCGACATCTCCGACCCCGCCGCCCCCGTGGTGAAGGGTTCCATGGCGCCGCTGCCCTTCGAGGGCCACTACACCCTGATATGGCACACCGCCGACGGCCGATGCCTCGACACCGACAATGCCGCCGTCATCTCCCACGCCGGCACGGTCCTCGCGCTCTCCTTCCCCATGCACTCCGCAACCCTCCGCTTCTACCGGCGCCCGAACAAATAACATCCGTACGAAAAAAAAGAGCTGCGCTCCTCTCGGGGAACGCAGCTCCTTCATTCTGTGGCTACCCTATATCAATACACCACTTTGAGTGTATTGCCGGTAGATGCTTTCACAATGTAAATGCCGTGGGCAAGCCCTGCGAGCGACACTGCATCGGCATTGGCGACAGCCACCTGTGCGCCGGCTGCATTGTAGACTGCCATATAGGCGGCGCCTTCGCAACGGGCCGTCGTGCCGTCGAATGTCATGGCGCTGTCACCGTCGCTCTCCACATCCTTGATTGCAGTCACAGGATTGTAGAGGCGGTAGAGAGCCATGCCGTTGGCCGGGCAATACTGATAGAGGAGATAGTCCGACGGGCCCTGACGCTCCACGGTGAGCCAGTTGAAGGTCGAGTAGTTGCCGCCGTCCTTGTAGCCCATGTCGCCTATCGGGTCGACGTTGGCAATGACCTTGTTCATCGTAAGGTCGCGCACGGTGAAACCGCCCACGTAGTTCGCGCCCGAGTTGTGCACGAGAATGCGGTTGGCGCCTTCCTTGATGTAGGCGTGGCCGCCGGTGCTGTTGCGGTTGGGCTGTGTGGTGTTGGCGCGGCCGGTGAGGATGTCGTTGTTTTCACCTCCAACATATTCCACCATACCGTTGCCGCGAACCTGATAGATCCAGTTCTCGCGGTTGTTGTCGATGGGGGTGACATAGCCTGCCGTCGAGCCGGCGAATTGGAGTTCGCCCGACTTGTAGGTTGCCTTCACGGCGCCATTGGCCACCTCGATGATGTTCACGGCGCTCTGCTTGTTGGGGAAGAGATAGATGTAGCCGCCGTCGCCGAGAAGGTCGCCCGAGGCATTGATGAAGTTGGTCTGGCCCCCCAGAGGCACTTCCACGTCGAAACGCACGGCCTCGCCGTAGCTGTCGGGAGTGGCGCCGGCAGGATAGACTATAAAGGAGTGGCTGGTGGCGGTGAGTTTGTCGTCGCGAAGCACTATGTTGCCCTTGTCGTCGCGGGCACAGCCCCAGCCCTTGCCGCCGGGAATCGAACCGAGGCAGCCGGTTTGGTCGAAGATGTAGAGCTTGGTGTCCACGCAGTCGTTCACGTAGAAACGGCCGTTCACGGCCGTACCCTGCTGGGCATTGGTTCCGTGGATGTGTTCGGGAGCGTTGGAGGTGCTCAGAGAGTTTATCCATTGGCGCTCGAGGGTAAGGTTGAGGTCAACGGGGTCGCCGGTCGGGTCACCCGACGGGTCGAAACGGGCCGAATAGAAGCCCACGCCCTCGGCAAGGACATAGAGCATCGTGTTGCCCTCGCCGAGGCAGCGCATGGCACTCTCAACCATATAGGGCTGTTCGGCGTCGCCAACTTCGAGAAGGTCGGTCACGGCAGTTGCCGAGGCAACGCCGTCGGTCACGTCGTATACGGTGGCGTCGACAGCCTTCACGCCCGAGCGACCGCTGGGGACGAGGGCATAGACCTTGGCGCCGTAGCGCATCAACGACAGGCCGTCGGTGCGGGAGAGGGGAAACTGGCTGTCGAAGCCGCGCGATGTCTCTTCAAGAGGCAGACGTGTGCCGTCCCAGTTGAAGGCATATTCGATGGCGCCCTTCTCCGAGCCCACGATGATATGGTTGCGCGATGTGGTGGACACATTGAGCTTGAAGGCGCCCCAGTTGGCGTCGTCATAAGTGTCGCCGAGGGCATAGAGAGCTGTCGTCAGCTCCTTTTTTTCAAACCCGAAGGCGCAAACGCGGTATTTGGGCGTCGAGGCCGAACGGCTGTACGACGTGGTGTACACTTTCATCTCCGTCGAGCGGCCCGACACTGCGAGCGTACCGCCCATGCGGCCCGCCACGAAGTTGCCGGCTTTCGAGAAATCGTCGGTCGAATAGAAAAGAGTAGGCTCGGCCAGCGGGCCGTCCCACATGTAGAGTTTCCATGGCTTCGTAGTAGCGGCATCGTTGGTCACAACCTCTATGTTGCACCCGAGCAGCTTTCCGTCGGCAGTTGTGGCTATGCATGCCAGAGGGCTCTCGCCGCCTTCAATGCCGGCAAGCGACATAGCCTTCGGAGCCACGCCTTGTGCCACATGATATAGGGCACGATGGCCGGCGTCGTTGGCCATCAGCACATACCAGCCCTGGGTGCCGCGCGCGGCGTCGAGCATCGTCAGACCGTCAAACTCTCCGGGCCATACGTCTACTACTGCTTCTGCCACCTCATATTTGCCCTTCACTGCCGGAGTGAAGGAGGTATTGGGATAGTCGACGGTGTTAGGGGGCAGAAGCACCGAAGGGTCCAGCGGAGGCAGGTTGTGGCCGTCGAGACGGTCGGTGGTGATGAAGTCGCAACCCATGTTGCCGTAGGTCTTGTAGCCGGCATCGTCGTTGGTGGTCCACATATTCACTTTAAGACCCTTGTCGTGATATTTCGTCACGGTCGACTTGTCGAAGTAACCGGCCTGGATGTCAACGTCGATATTCCACTCCACGCACCAGTCGAAGTGATTCGCCCAGTACTGGCCCGTAAGGAACTGCAGCGTGATGTCGGGATAGTTCTTGCGGATATATTCCAAGCACGGCTTCATCGAAGTGAGAATTATGCACTTGTCGCGCATGCCCACTTCTTCAATCTGTGCTATCAGCTCGGGTATGCGCGAGCAGTCGTTGTTGTTGATGCCGTCGGTCCATTTGAGCTCGATCAGCGGCCCTACGCCGCCTTCCTTGCAGATTTCGAGATACTCTTTCATCGAGCACAGACGGCCCGTGTAAGTCACGCCCGAGCGCGTCTGCGAGAGAGTTTCGCTCTGCAATTCCTCAAGTGTGCTGGTGGCCAGAGTCTTGGTGCCGCCAAGGCGCTTGGTGTCGTCGTCGTGAGAACACACCAAGTAGCCGTCTTTCGAAAATTTGACGTCGGTTTCAAGATACTTGTAACCCAGCTCTACACCCTTACGGAACGACTCCTCGGAGTTTTCCAGACCGTAGCCGCTGCCTCGGTGACCGACCAGTAGAGGTTGGGCCTGCGCCATTATGCCGCCAAGTCCTAAGGCCAAGATAATTGCGAATTTTTTCATGGTTAGTTTTAGGGGGGTTAAGATTTCCTCCGCAAAAATAGCAATTTTTACCCTCCCACGCAAACACTTTGATCCAGACCTCACAAATTGCCCTATCCCCCACACGCAAAGCATATGTACACGATATAGTTCGCCATACATAATACTTCATTAAGTATGGCAAAAAATGCTAATATATTTATTTTATGATATGTTGAGGCTCTGCTGAATGCAGAAATATGTCCCTCCGTCCAAAAACCTTAGTCAAGGCTTTTTGGCGGAGGTGCGACGTTTGGGATTGGCCGGGAACCAGCCCTTGGCCACGCGCTGCTCCTGCTCGAGCACCTCGCCTATGCTCCAGAACGACGAGAACGCCACAACACCGGCAAGAATGGAAAGAATGGTGTCGTCGACCCATATCGACAGTCCGCACATCACTACGCCAAGCGCCAGAAAAGCCCAGCGTATGCCGGTGCCGAAGTAGTACTCGCCCTTGATTACCAGCGGATGAAAAAGACCTATGATAAGAAATGTAACCAGGCCCACTGCAAGACCCTGGCAACGCCATTCGGCAAGAAATGAAGTTACTTGTTCCATAGATTATTTTTGTTTGCTGCGGAGCACCGCGCGTATGGCCGAAGGTGCGGTAAAAAAGGCCACTATTGTGCCGACGGCATCGGCGCAGAAGTCGAAGACATCACATCCGCGCCCCAGACCCATGGCCTCTTGCACCACTTCTATCACACCGCCGAACAGAGCCGAGGCTATGCACACCACGGCCATATGCCACGGCGTAAGCTCGCCGAGACCACGCCAGCGCGTGGCGTCGAAGGCAAGCGCTCCCGCAAGACCGCCGAACATTATGGCGTGGATGAGCTTGTCGAGATGCGGTATGGCCGGAAAATTGTCGATGCCCGCGGGGTCGGGCCACAGGGTGGCATAGAGTATCACCGCCACTACGATAAGTGAAGGCCAAAAACGTTTTATCAAGTTTACAGTCATCGGCTTAGAATGCAATATACTCGCGTGGGTCGAGGGCCGTGCCGCTGTGCCATAGCTTGAACTCTATATCGCCCGAACGCTGGGCGTGGGCAAGACGTTGGCCGGCCTCTACACGCTGGCCCGGCTCAACGAATATGTCGCCCAGACCCGAATAGACACTTACAAAATCCGACGGATGCTGCACTATCACCGTCGACGAGGCGTCGCCGTCGGTACTAACCGAAATCACCGTACCACGGTATACGGCCGACACCGGCGCGCCCCGCCCCGCCGTGATGCGCTGTGCTCCCGAAGGCAGATGCTCCTGAGCCTTGGCCGCAGCCACCGGCGACACGAACACCATGCCTTCGGCAGCAATAGGCGCCAGCACCGACAGGCTGAAGCGCTCCTCTTCCTCGTAGCGCCGCACGAAGTCGCGCTCCGCCGCGCCCGACGACAGAAGAGAGTCGGCCGCCACCGGCTCCGAAAGAGCCGTCACGACCGTCGGAACGGTATCGCCGCGAAGTATGGTGTTCACATTGCTGATGTAAACCTGGTTGATGCGCGCGGCCTCCTCGAGCGAGTCGAGGCGTACGGCCACGTCGACATAGCGCGCCCGGAGGTCGCCGTGAAGAGTGCCCGGCACAAGATAGCGCAGCGGTGTGAAGGCAAGCACAACCCACAACAACGCCGCTCCGCCGGCAACGATGGCAAGCGTGACCAGAATGACTCGCGCACGGGTCATGCGCAGACTCCACACGCGATTGAACGTATTCTCGCGTATGAAATCCAGTCGGTAACGCGGCGGATTCTTGTAGCCGGGAGCCTTGCGGCGCGGCGCAAGGCCATCGGGAGAGGTGGCTCGTTTCTTCATTTTCGGATTTTCGACCGCAAAAATACGAATTTTTTTTGGAACGCATACAGAAAATTTGCATACATGCAGAAAAATTGCTACCTTTGCACGCTTTTTAGCATCCCCGTGTGATGGGAAATTAAGGAGCACTTAATTTTGAGTAACACAACCAAACAACAAACCTCATGAAAGTTTTCCAGCTCGCAGCCAAGCCCCGTACCGACCTTGGCAAGAAAGCCACCAAAGCCCTTCGCGGCGAAGGCCTCATCCCCGTTGTTCTCAACGGCGGCAGCATCGTTGCCCTTCCCTACGCCGGCACTCTCAAGCCCGGTGAGAAAATCGTCGAGATCGGCAACGGCAAAGGCCTCATAACCACCGACCTCGTCGTTACCAACGACGCCGTCCGCAAGCTCATCTACACCCCCGACATCTTCGCCATCGAGCTCGACATCGACGGTGAGAAGCACATGGCCGTCCTCAAAGACATCCAGTTCCACCCCGTGAAGGACACCATCCTCCACATCGACCTCCTCGAAGTTCGCGAGGACAAGCCCGTAGTTATCGAAGTGCCCGTCAAGCTCGAAGGCCACGCCGAAGGTGTGAAGGCCGGCGGCAAGCTCTCCCTGAGCATGAAGAAACTCAAAGTGCGCGCTCCCTACACCGCCATACCCGAGCGCCTCGTCATCAATGTCGACAACCTCGGCCTCGGCAAGACCATGCAGGTAGGCGACCTCCACTTCGAGGGCCTCGAGCTTGTCAACGCCAAGAACGCCGTCGTTTGCGCCGTTCAGCTCACCCGTGCCGCTCGCGGTGCCGCTGCTGCCGCCGCAAAATAAGAGCTTGTTTAATAATAAATGTTGCCGATAGGGCCGCGTAACTTGCGACGATTTTCGACTTGTGACGAAGGAGTGTGCTTTATGTACACGACTGAGGAACAGGGCAAAAAGCGACCAAGATACGCGAGGCGACGGTAACTTTATCACAAGGCAAGCTTTTGAAATGAATTGAAATTTATCGACAACGTTCGTTCGATAGTGAAAAATATTACTCCCGGCTGGTCATCC
>CABRZA010000059.1 GCA_902475285.1 uncultured Porphyromonadaceae bacterium | reverse complement strand
TTTTGCTTCGGGGCGTATTAATGGGTGAACGATAAATTTTTTGAATATGAGAGAAGAGAAAAAGCGATGGGTGCGGGTTATCGACCTGCCGGGCGACGAGGCACTCGAAGCCATGATGAGCAATGATTTTTACAGCACAGTGGAGCTGCCGGAGTATTTTGGCTTTACGGAAGTGCTCGACTATGCCCGCCGCAGTGTAGGCGATAAGACCCTGGCGGAGTGTACCGTAAAAGGCGCCTCGCCCGAAAACATTCAGGGTGTGAATCTTGACGTGATAACTAACAAGGATGGTCGGTATGCCGTGCGGCCCCTCACTCTCGCCAACCCCTTCCTCTACTATATGCTCGTGCGCGACATCACGGCTCCCGAGGCATGGAGCGCTATTAAAGAGTGCTTCGACCTCTACGCCGACGACAGCATCAGTGCTTGCTCCATACCCGTCATACCTGTGATTGAGGAGGACGAAAAGCCCTTCTCTTTCAAGAATGCCGCCACCATCCTCAATTGGTGGAAATCCATCGAGCAGACGTCGCTCGAGCTGTCGCTGAAATACAGCTATATGTTCGTCACCGATATCAGCAACTGTTTCGGGCAAATCAATCCCGAAGCTATCGGTTGGGCATTGGCACGTAAAGGCACGTCGCACGAGACCAAGGCCAACTCCCGCCTCGCGACCCAAATTCAAACCTATCTTCGGGCCATGCAGGAGGGCAAGAATATAGGTATTCCCCAAGGCAGTTCGGTGTTCAGCCTCATCGCCGAGCTAATTCTGGGTTACATCGACATGCTCCTTGCCCAGGAGATAGCCCGCGCACAGAAGGCCGGAGACCTGCCCGAGAACCTCGACTACCAGATGATACGCTACGTCGACGACTACCGCATATTCTGCAACGACCGCGCGGCGCTCGACAAAATCTCTTACATACTCCAAGGACTCCTCGAGCGCTTCAACTTCCGCATGAATACGGCCAAGACGCGCATCTCCGCCGAGCTGATAACGGATTCCATCAAGGCCGACAAGCTCTTCTACATCTTCAACACTCCCATCACGTTCACTCGTACCGTCTTCGCCGACGGCGAGCGCACCAAAGAAACAAGCTACGACTTCGCCGGACTCCAGAAACATCTCCTCTTCATCTACGAATTCTCGCGCCGCTTCCCCGATTCCGGGCAGCTCGTAGTCCAGCTCGAAGAGTTCGGCGAACGCATCGAAAAGCTTGTTGAGGAGAAGGAGAACAAAGAGAAAGTCAAAAGTCAGCCCGTCCAGCTGTGGGAAGAGGTCGACCTCGACATCGAACCCCAGGTGGACACCTCCGTCGACGAGCTCGAAAACCTCCTCGATCTTGTGCCCGAAGAGCCCGACGATGAACCAGACCTCTCTTTCGTTCCCGAAGAACCCGACGACGAACCTGCTGAGTACAAAAACGCATTTGAAGGCAGCAAGAAGTATTATCCGCGCGGCCCCATCGTCGAAAGCATCCCTCCCATGGTGGCCATAGCCGTCGAGATAGCCCGCAACAATCTCCGCGCGGCCAACAACGCCCTCAGAGTCGCCACACTGCTCCTCGAACAGATGCCCGCGTTTGAAAAGGAGAAGAAAGACGAGATAATCCGCCAAATCTACCTCAAACTCCACCACGTGCCCAACTCTGCCTTCCTGCAAGTGTGGCTTCAAAACATCACCCACGATACCGACGACTGGAGCGAGCGCCAAGTCTACGACATGCCCCTCTGCCTTCTCGTGGCAAACCAGCCCGTTGACATCTGGAACAACACCTGGCTCCTCCCCTCCATCACCAAGGCCTTCCCTCAGGACAGCATCGTCGACCGCGAGGCTCTCGCCAAAACCCACCAAGTAATCACCTTCAAAGCCAAGCGCCAGTACGACGAGATGTAAGGCTTGCCGCCCTGCTCGAGAATGATTAAATTTGCACTAAAATTATCAATGATGGAAGACAGGACAAAAAGTTTTGCCGAGTTGCAGGAGGCTATTGAGGAGGCTCAGAGGAATGGGGAGTCGACGGTGCCTTTTGTGCGGCAGCAAATCCGTTTGCTGGAGAAGGCGCACGACGAGTTTATAATCCAGGCCCAGGCGAAGGGGTATTCGCTTAGCGATCCGCGTGTGGGTGAAATAGAGGTGCAACAATATGCGGCGATGCGGCAGCTGGCCGAGCAGATAGGCGACTCGGTGGAGAAGTACGACCTGCTTATCCGCCGGTGCCGCGAGCGTGTGTTCGGCGTGGAAAACGCCAAGCGATTTTTCGGCTATTGAACGGCATCGTGGAACTGTAAATTGTGAAAAGATGTGAAATATTTGCGGGGTGTCGGGAAAATGCTTAACTTTGCCGATGCAAAACCGCGAATGGTACCATGGCCGAGTGGTTAGGCATCGGTCTGCAAAACCGAGCACAGCAGTTCGATTCTGCTTGGTACCTCTTTATTATCCCTTCCCCCCCTGTTCCCGTCACGACGTGTAGTCGAGGCGGGAGCTTTTTTTACGGGCTCTCCGAGCCCTCGGAGATATTAGAGTTCTCGGAGCACTCAGAGTTCCCGGAATTCTCAGAATGCTCGGAGCACTCGGCGTTCTCGGAGTGCTCCGAGCATTCTGGCAAAATTGTTGTGCATACGGCGGATTTTTTGTAATTTTGCGCGCAAGATGATAGAAAGAATAGTAATTGTCGACACTGTTGACCCGCTTTGTTTCTACGGCGTCAACAACAGCAACATGCAGCTCATCAAGAACCTCTTCCCGAAGCTCAGAATTTCGGCCCGGGGTTCGGTGATACGCGTGGTTGGCGAGGAGAGCGAGACCGCCGAATTCGAGCAGAAGATGAAAGAGCTCGTGGCCTACGCCGAGTGCTACAACACGCTGTCGGAGGATGTGATAATCGACATCGTCAAGGGGGCGGCTCCCAAGGAGCTCAAGCGCGACGGCGTGATAATCTTCGGCATCAACGGCAAGCCCGTGAGTGCCCGCAATCCCAACCAGCAGAAACTCGTGGAGAGTTTCGAGGCCAACGACCTCACCTTCGCCCTGGGCCCCGCCGGCACGGGCAAGACCTACATAGCCATAGCCCTTGCCGTGCGTGCCCTCAAAAACCGGCAGGTACGCAAGATTATCCTTAGCCGCCCGGCAGTGGAGGCCGGCGAGAAGCTGGGCTTTCTCCCCGGCGACATGAAGGACAAGATAGACCCCTATCTGCAGCCGCTCTACGATGCGCTGGAAGATATGATTCCGGCCATCAAGCTCAAAGAGTACATGGAGAGCAACGTGATACAGATAGCTCCGCTCGCCTTTATGCGCGGCCGCACGCTCAACGACGCCATCATAGTACTCGACGAGGCGCAGAACACCACGGTGCATCAGATAAAGATGTTCCTCACGCGTCTGGGCATGAACGCCAAGATGATAGTGACGGGCGACGTGACGCAAATCGACCTTCCGCGAAGCACCCAGTCGGGTCTTGTGCAGGCTCTGAAAGTGCTTGCCGACGTGCCCGGTGTGGGCCGCGTGGAATTCGGAAAGAAAGACATCGTGCGCCACAGCCTGGTGCAGCGCATAGTGGAGGCCTACGAGCGCCACGACGCCGCCGAGGCCGCTGCCGCAAAGCGCGGCGAGAGCGCCGGAACAAACGACTGAAACACAACCAATCATACGATACACATTATGCCACTTTGTACGACAGATTTCAAGTTTCCCCAGATGACGGCGCCCGTATACCACGGTAAGGTACGCGACGTGTACCGCCTGTCGGGCGATATCATAGTGATGGTAGCCACCGACCGCATATCGGCCTTCGATGTGGTGCTTCCCGAGGGTATACCCTACAAGGGCCAGGTGCTGACGAGCATCGCCAATTACTTCCTCGACGCCACGGCATCGGTGGTGCCCAACTGGAAACTTGCCGAAGTGGCTCCGATGGCCACCGCCGGCAAGGCTGCAAAGCCCTTCAAGCTCGAGATGATAATCCGCGGCTATCTCGCCGGCTCGGCGTGGCGCGACTATGCCTCGGGCGTACGCAGCATATGCGGTGTGACGCTCCCCGAAGGCCTGCGCGAGAACGAGCGTCTGCCCGAGCCCATCATCACCCCCACTACGAAAGCCGACGCCGGCCACGACCAGAACATATCGCGCGAGGAAATCCTGGCGCAGGGGCTGGCCACCGAGGAGCAGTACGCCCAGATAGAACGCTATACCCGCGCCCTCTTCGAGGCCGGCACACGCATGGCGGCCGAGCGCGGTCTCATCCTCGTCGACACCAAATATGAATTCGGCCTCTACGACGGCGAAGTGATACTTATCGACGAGGTGCACACCCCCGACTCGTCGCGCTATTTCTACGCCGACACCTATGCCGAGCGTTTCGCCAAGGGCGAACCCCAGCGCCAGCTCTCGAAAGAGTTCGTGCGCCAGTGGCTGATAGAGAACGGCTTCATGGGCCGTCCAGGCGAGAAGGTGCCCGAAATGACGCCCGAGGTATGCCGCAGCATATCGGAGCGCTACATCGAGCTCTACGAGCACCTTACGGGCCGCAAGTTCGTGCCTGCCGACGAAAGCCGTGCCGAAGAGCAGATCGAAACCGGCGTGCTCGATTTCATGGCCACGCTAAACCGCTGACCCGCGGCATGAAACGTGTAGAAGACCTCAACCCCTACCGCGAGGGGGCCAAGACCGAGCAGGTGGAGGAGATGTTCGACCACATCGCCCCCGCCTACGACCGCATGAACCGCCTGATGAGCCTCGGCTTCGACCGCCGGTGGCTCCGGCGGCTTGTGGAGACGGTAAAGGCGAAGAATCCGAGCCGTATCGTCGACATGGCCACCGGTACGGGCGATGTGGCCCTGGCCCTCGCTGTGGCTCTTCCCGATGCCGAAATCACCGGCATCGACCTCTCGGAGGGCATGCTCCGTCTGGCGCGGGAGAAGAAGGAAAAGGCCGGTGCCGGAAAGGTCGACTTCGTGCGCGGCGACTGCCTGCACACCGGCCTCCCCGACGACAGCGTCGACGTGATAACGGTGGCCTACGGTGTGCGCAACTTCGCCGACATCGCCGCCGGCTACGAGGAGATGCTGCGCATACTCCGTCCCGGAGGCATAGTGGCCGTACTCGAGCTCTGCGAGCCCCGCAAACGTCTTGTGGCCCCCTTCTACACTCTCTACACGAACATGGCCATACCCATGGCCGGCAAATTCTTCGCCGGCGACCGCGAGGCCTACGCCTATTTGCCGGCAAGCATCCATGCAGCGCCGGCCTACGGCCAGATGACGCTCCTCATGGCCGAAACGGGTTTCGTGCGCTCGGCCTACACCAACCTTTTTCCGGGAGTGTGCAACCTCTACACTGCTCAGAAATATTGCTGAGCCACAACTCACCGACTGACATACGACATGAAAAAAATATATCTCTACCTTGCCCTGGCGCTGATGCCTTTCACGGCGGGAGCACAGGCGCGATATTTCTCAAGCGCGAAAATCGACGACACGGCGCCCTCCGTCGCACGCGTCGTGGCAAGCGCCTTCACCAAGCCCGACAGCCTGACGCCGCGCTCGCTCGACGAGCTCCACGCCTACCTCGACACCATGGACATGTCGACCTACGACATCCTGACCACGCGCAAGCGCCTCGACAAGGTGAACTTCCTGCCGTCGGTCTACACGGGTTATGAGGCCGCCGACACCACCGGCGTCTTCACCCCCGACTACGGCCCCGAGCCCTATACCCACTGGCTCGACGAGGCTTTCGCCGAGGCTCGCACCATGAACCGCCTCAAGCGTTACCTCTATTTCAACCATCCCGACAAGGTGTGCTACAACATAAATCTGCTGCCGTCGCCGCCCAAGCGCTTCCACGCCGTAATCAATCCCGAGGACCACACCATCGAGGTGCTCGAGAACGTGTCGGCGCAGGACCTCACCAGCACCATCGAGGCCAAGCCCGTGAAGCTGCGCCACTGGATGCGGACTTTCACGGCATCGCTGCAGTTCTCGCAGGCCTATGTGTCGCCAAACTGGTATCAGGGCGGCAACAACAACCTCAACATGATAGGCCAGCTCTACTACAACGTGAAGCTCAACCCCGAGCTGCATCCCAACCTTCTCTTCGAGACCACGGCGCAGTACAAGCTCGGCATGAACTCGGCCCCCGACGATTCGATACACAACTACAATATTTCCGACGACCTTTTCCAGGTGAACACCACTTTCGGTCTTAAAGCAGCCAAGAAGTGGTACTACTCCTTCACCGGTCAGCTCAAGACGCAGCTCTTCAACTACTACCCCAGCAACGACCGGCAGCTGCGTTCGGCCTTCATGTCGCCCGGCGAACTCACGATGGGTTTAGGTATGACCTACAACACCACCAACAAGCGCAAGAACGTGACTTTCGACGCGTCGATAGCCCCGCTGTCGTACTCGCTCAAAACCTGTATCAACAGCAATGTCGACCCCACGCTCTACAACATCGACGAGGGCCGAAAGACGAAGAACAAGTTCGGTTCGTCGGCCGAGCTCAAACTGTGGTGGAAAATATGCCGCAACATCACCTTCAACTCGCGCCTATTCGCCTTCACCGACTACGATGCCGCCTACATGGACTGGGAGAACACCTTGCAGTTCGAAATCAACCGTTTCCTCACCACGCAGGTCTACGCGCACATGCGCTACGACACGTCGACGCCACCCTGCGACGCTCCTTCGTGGAAGAAGTTTCAGGTCAAGGAGATAATCTCCGTAGGCTTCGCCTATAAATTCAGCAGCTTATGAGAATCGGGGCGTTCGTAGCGGCGGCCGTGCTGGCTCTTGCGGCCTGTGCGACGCCCCCCGAGCGCCACGACATAGCCTGCCCCGAGGCCGTGGGCACGGGCACCTACCGCCTACCCTCGGGCGCCGTCATGGAATTTGCACCGAGGGAAGGCTCTCCCGGAGTGTGCGACGTGATACTCCTCGACGGTCCGCGCCTCGACATCCCCTCGGGCTCCGTGGTGGGCGAACTGCTGCGTGCCGACGGCGCGCTCCGCGGCGATCTCATTCTTCGTGTTGACCCTCGCAAGGCCGGCGGACGGAAAGGCCGTGTGACTTTCGCCGCCGAGTTCGCGCCCGACGGCCGCAGCGTCACCCTCAACCATTACCGCGAGGGTGTGCGCGTGGAGCTGCTGCGCCTCATTCCCTATCTTTTCCGGGTGGGCATCGAGCGCCGCAACGGGCGTCCGTCGGGCCTCGACGTCGCCGAGCGCCTCGGCCCTCGCCCCGGATATGTGTCGCTGTAAAAAATGAAGCGGAAAATGCTTGAAAAATGGTATATGCGTCATAAATGTGGAAGATTGTTGGAAATAATTGTTAATTTTGCGAAAAAGAAATGATTTCCGCCATGCGCAATACCATAATAAACCGAACGATTGTCGCCGTATTGACGAAGAGGCTCTTGCCTCTGTTGCTTTTTGTCGCCGTGTGTCCCGCAGTCACGGCGCAGATACTTGTCACCGGCGGTGGCGAACCCATGCTCGAAGACAGCGTGAAGCGCGACTTCTCCAACCAGCCCTATTTCGGCATATATAAGGACAACTACTTCATTTTCGGCCCGTCGGTAGGGCCCAAGACAACCAAGGAGAACACCAACATCAAGTTCCAGATATCCATAGCGCAGCGCCTCACAAGGAGTACGCTTCCGTGGGGAACATATCTCTACCTCTTCTACACCCAAAAGTGCTTCTGGAATGTGTTGGAGAATTCCATGCCTATGACCGACCTCAACTTCAACCCCGGCATAGGCATCACCAAGCCTCTCTTTGTGAAGAACCGTTATATAGGCAAGATGACGTTCATGATAGAGCACGAGAGCAACGGCCGCGACAGCATAGAGTCGCGCTCGTGGAACCGCGTGGCCCTCGCCGCAAATGTGTTCGTCACCAAGAACCTCATGGTCCACGCCAAGATATGGGCGCCCATCGTCGACGGCGAGAATAACCGCGACATCGTCGACTACTGCGGCTTCTGCCAGTTCGGCGCGCAGGTGGTGAGCGACAACCGGCGCTTCAGCGGCGGAATCACCGTGGTCCCCCGCAAACATTTCAGCAGCAACGTGATAATCGACCTGTCATATCGTATTTTCAAGGACGAGAATCAGTATCTCTTCCTGCAATTCTACAACGGCTACGGCGAGGGCTTGCTCGAATACAACCGTTACCACTCGCAGGTGCGCGTGGGGCTGCTGATAAAACCTAAACTATTCAGCGATTTCTGATGCGACAACTCTTCTGGATTATTCTCTCTCTTTGCCTGCTGGCAGCCTGCTCCGACACCGAGCAGTTCCGTGTCAACGGCACCATCGCCGGCAAGCCCAACCTAAACCTGCGCGTTACCTACTGGGCCGACGGAGCTTTTCATCAGCAGATTACGGCCGCACGCAACGGCGAATTCGAGTTCTTCGCCTCGGCTTCGCAGCCGGCCATGGTGGAGATTTTCGACTATGAATACCGTCCGCTGGCGCGCCTGTATGCCGCCAACGGCGAGACATTCACCGTGGAGGTCGACCGCGACAAGCCCTTCTCGGCCGTCGTCGAGGGCAACGATGTGAGCGAGCGATGGAGCGCCTTCACCCGCGACCACGCCGACATCCTCGCGGCCGGTGGCGACGGCGCCGACAGCGTTGTGGCGCAGTATGTCGCCGCGCATCCCGACGATGTGGTGTCGACCCTCCTTCTAGTCACCCTCTACGACGCATCCCGGAGCCCTATGCACGCCGATTCGTTGCTCGGACTCATCGACCCCAAGGCGCGCCCCTCGGCGCTTACCGACGGCTTCAATCTTCTTCTGCGCCGCACTCTTTGCTCCGACACTCTCGCCGAGCTGCGCTATGCCGACCGCCGCGACAGTGCGGCTGTCTTCCGCGCTGCCGACGGGCGCCTGTCGCTCATAGTGTTCGACCGCGCCGGCGACTTCCGCCGCGACAGCGTCATTCCGGCCCTCGAGCGCCTGGCAAAGCGCCACAAGGACCTCCGCCTTCTCGAAATCGACCTCGAGCCCTACGGCAGCTCCATCAAAGCCTATGGCAGCGACACCCTGGCCTGGCCCGTAGGCCGTGTGCCCGGCGGTCTCGGCGCCGAGGCCCTCCAGCGCGCCGGCGTTCAGTCCGACCCCACATTCCTCCTCGTCGACACCGCCGGCCACGCCCTCTACCGAGGCCCATGCCTACGCCCCGCCATCGATTCCATCTCCACCATCCTCCGCCACTAACTCCTTTGTCTAAATAATTAAAAATAAATATATTATGCTTGTCAAGACTTATGCTGCGGCGGTGCAGGGAATTGATGCTCGGGTGATAACGGTGGAGACCGTGGTGACCCGCGGCATGCAGTACTGCATTGTGGGGCTCCCCGACGCGGCCGTGAAGGAGAGTCACGAGCGCGTGCGCGCCGCAATAGGCCAGTCGGGCTTCACGGTGCCGCGTTCGTCGGTGGTAATCAACCTCTCGCCGGCCGATGTGCGCAAGGAAGGCGCCGCCTACGACCTGCCCATTGCCGTGGCGCTCCTCGTGGGCAGCGAGTCGATACATACCGACCTTCTCGACAAGTATATGATAATGGGCGAGTTGTCGCTCGACGGCACGGTGCTGCCCGTGAAGGGCGTGCTGCCCATAGCCATCGAGGCTCGCGCAAGGGGCTTCAAGGGCCTCATCGTGCCCGAGGCCAACGCCACCGAGGCTGCCGTGGTCAATCGCCTCGAGGTGCTCGGCGTGAAGAACCTGCGCCAGGTCACCGACTTTCTCTGCGGCAAGACGTTCATCGAACCGACTGTGGTCGACACCCGCGCCGAGTTTGCCGCAGCACAGGGCGTGTTCGACTGCGACTTCGCCGACGTCAAGGGCCAGGAGAACGTGAAGCGCGCCTTCGAGGTGGCGTGCGCCGGCGGCCACAACATCCTCCTCGTGGGGCCTCCCGGCTCGGGTAAGTCGATGATGGCCAAGCGCCTGCCGTCGATAATGCCGCCCCTCACCCTTGGCGAGGCCCTCGAAACTACCAAGATACACTCCGTGGCCGGCAAGCTAAAACGCGGTTCGCGCCTTATGACGGTGCGCCCCTTCCGCGCCCCGCACCACACCGTGTCGCCCGTGGCCCTCTGCGGCGGCGGCTCCAACCCCATGCCCGGCGAAATATCGCTGGCCCACAACGGCATCCTTTTCATGGACGAGTTTCCCGAGTTCCCGCGCTCGGTGCTCGAGGTGCTTCGTCAGCCATTGGAAGACAGGCACATAAGCGTGTCGAGGGCGAAATATCAGGTCGACTATCCGGCGTCGTTCATGCTCGTGGCGTCGATGAACCCCTGTCCGTGCGGCTATTACACCCACCCCACGCACAGCTGCACATGCACCCCTGCGGCCGTGGCAAAATACCTCGGCCGCATATCCGGCCCGTTGCTCGACCGCATCGACATACATGTAGAAATCATGCCCGTCGACATCGACAAGCTCTCCGACACCTCGCGCGGCGAGCCTTCGGCTGCCATACGCGAGCGTGTGGTGGCCGCGCGTGCCATACAGGCCGCGCGCTTCGCCTCCGAGCCCGACGTGCACTGCAACGCCCAGATGACCTCGCGTCTGCTGGCCGAGCACTGCCGCCTCGACGATGCCTCCATGACCATCCTCAAACGCGCCATGGCGCGCTACGACATGAGTGCCCGCGCCTACGACCGCATTCTCAAAGTGGCCCGCACCATCGCCGACCTCGACGCCTCCGAAGCCATCCTCCCGGCCCACATCGCCGAAGCCGTCGGCTACCGCGCCCTCGACCGCGAATCCGGCCACCGCCCGTTCTAAAAACTTTTTAATAAGAAATAATATATGATAGACGAGATACTGAAATTCAACAGGCAGTTTGTGGAGGAGAAGGGGTATGAGAGGTTCATTACCTCGAAATATCCCGACAAGCGGATTGCCATTGTGACTTGTATGGATACGCGGCTCGTTGAGCTGCTGCCGGCAGCACTGGGCCTGAAAAACGGCGACGTGAAGATTATCAAGAACGCCGGCGGCACTATCACGAATCCTTTCGA
Organism: uncultured Porphyromonadaceae bacterium; assembly: GCA_902475285.1. GTDB lineage: Bacteria > Bacteroidota > Bacteroidia > Bacteroidales > Muribaculaceae > CAG-873. The sequence continues at coordinate 2,811 of CABRZA010000059.1, read as the reverse complement.
CTCGACGATGCGCTCGCTCTTGGTGGCGGTGTATGAGCTGGGAGTGAACGAGATAATGGTAATTGGCCATACAGGCTGCGGTGTGCAGGGTATGAATGCTGCCGAGATGCTTCACCTCATGCGCGAGCGCGGCGTGAGCGACGAGCACATAACCCTTATGCGTCACTGCGGCATCGACCTCGACAGTTGGCTTCACGGCTTTGAAGATACATCGGAGGCCGTGCGCGAGACCGTCGACCTCATCGGCCGTCATCCCCTTATGGCTGCCGACGTGCGTGTGGGCGGCTATATCATGGATTCCACCACGGGCGAGCTCACGCCCGTAGGCAATTAAGATGAAGAAACTGAATGTCGCCGAAGGCTTTTTCGGCACAATGGGTCTGGGGCTGTTTGCCGTCTTTATGTACTTGGCCTATGGGGCCGATACGGCGTCGCGGTCGTTGATGTTCAAGGCTTTTGGCGCAGCGGCCGATACACTGCTCTTGCTGCTGCCGCTGGCGTGGCTGAGAGGACGGTGGAAGTTTGCCGCCCTTGCCGTGCCCTTTGTTATGGCTGCCCTTGCCGTGGCCAATGTGCTGTATTTCCGAAATTTTGGCGACCTTATCCCGGGCTCGGCATATTTGGGCAGCTCCTTGGCCGACGCCCGTGTTGCCGCCGGCGCCCTCGCCACGCTGCACGCCTGCGACGTCGTGCCTTTGCTCGCATGTCTGCTGCCTGTGGCGGTGGCCATTGTGAAGAGGCGCGAACTCGCGCGCACCGACGCGCGACGTGGTTTCAGACTGCTTGTTGCCAGCGGAGCGGTGCTTGTGTGGGCGGCGTGCTATGTAGGCGCCTTCCGCCGCACGGGTATATACAGCCACACATCCGACATAGGTGAGATAAGCGGGAAGCTCTTTTCGACCAAATCCACCGACTGGATGTATTTCTACGAAAACCACGGCTTTACGGGCTATGCGGCCCTCGCCGTACGTTCGGCGGCATCGAGCGGAATATCGCTCGATACGGAAGACCGGGAATATGTGCGCCGCTATCTTGCCGCCAAGAGCGCCGATTTCTGCACCGCCGACAGCCTCGGAGGCCGCAATCTCGTGTTCGTCATTGTGGAGTCGCTGCCGGGGCGGATGCTCGAACTTCCCGATGCTCCGAAGGTGATGCCCGTCCTCACGTCGCTGGCCCACAGCGATTCGGCGGTTTACGTTCCCCGCTGCCGCGTATTGGCCGGTCACGGCCGTTCGTCCGACGCGCAATTCATCTACAACACCGGCCTTCTTCCCCTGCGCGACGAGGCTTTGGTGACCAACTATGCTTCAAAGAACTATCCGTCGCTTGCCAAGGCTCTTGACTACCCCTCGGCCGAGGTGATAGGCGAGAACCGGCGCCTGTGGTCGCATGCGGCCACATCGGAGAGCTACGGCTTCGACCGTCTTCTCGACGACCTCGCCGACGATTCCGACGACCAGGACAGCATAATCTTCGCCGAGGCCGCCCGTGTGGCAGCCGCCATGGAGCAGCCTTTCTACCTCTCGGTTGCCAGCCTCTCGATGCACGACCCATACGACGGCCCGCGCGTGACGCCTTCGCCGCAAATCGAGGGTCTGCCCCACGAAGACGAGCGCGACAGGGAATACTTCGAGCGTGCGCACCATTTCGATGCCTCTCTGGGGCGTTTTATAGAGGCTCTGAGGCACGACGGGCTCTTCGACAATACCGTGATAGTAATTGCGGGCGATCACGAAATACGGGCCTCTTCTGTGCCCGACTATCTGCACGACGACAGCGTGCCCCTGATAATCGTCAACTCCGGCATGAAGGCCGCACGCACGGCAGGGGTGACGCAGGTCGACGTCTTCCCCACCGTGCTCCAGCTCATGGGTGTGCCCTACACCTTCGCCGGAGTGCCCTACACGGGCCTCGGACGCAGCATTTTCCTCCCCGGAGAGCCTCACGAGCCTTCCGAAGAGGATTACCGGGTGTCGCAGATGGTGATAAAATCAGATTTCGTAGACCATGCGGATGTGGCCTATGGGAAGTTCGGCCGACAGTGACAGCGGTATGCGTGTGCCTCGGCTGATGCGGCATGTAACGCAGTAGCCCGACGGCCGCCCGTCGTAGTAGTATTCGAACTGGAGGTCGTAGGTGCGGAAGTCGGTGTCGTCGATTTCCATTTCCGACGGGCCGAGATAGGTGATATTGACTCGCTGAGTGCCACCGCCGGCCACCGTGTTGACTACCGGGAAGCATTGCTGCGGTGTCAGCCTGCCGAAGTCGATGTGGCGCAAGGTGTTGAAGAGCGCCAGCATGTCGGTGGTTATGCGTACGGCTTCCATGGTTTCCGACGATGCGTCGAGCAATCCTTCTCCGCGCGTATTGCGGTATTCTTCGGGGCAGCTGCGGCAGTAGTTTCCGTCGAGCCATTGGCGCGTGGTGGGCTTGGAGTACCATCCGTTGCTGTATGTGATGTGCTGCGCCAGCTCGGCAGGCTGGGGTGCGGGCCGCATGGTGGAGCGCAGGGTGTCGCTCACCGAAAAAATTCGGCCGCCCCAGGATATGCTGTGGCCGTCGATGGTGGCCGTGTAGCTGTCGCCGCACCACTGCTGGTGCATACAGGCGTGGGCCGCCGTCTTGTGGACGAAGCCGAGAGTGTAGAGCACCTTATAGTGGAGTACTTGTTCCTGGGCCGTTGCGGCCAGCGAGGCAAGCACGAAAAGTACGGCACAAGCGATGAATTTCAGTTTCATATTGCAGAGAGTTTACAATTATTACTGTCCGCTAAACTTTAGAGGGCGATTGAAAAATAGGACCGCTTCCATT
>CABRZA010000058.1 GCA_902475285.1 uncultured Porphyromonadaceae bacterium | reverse complement strand
GAAGGAAAATTCAAAGTGTCGCAGAAGGCTGGTGTGGAATTCAATGAAACCGGAGCAGAAGGCGCGGCAGTAACATGGAACATAATGGCAACTGATAGCGGCGAGGAAGTCCTCCCGCCACGGGTACACTTCACTCGTCCGTTCCTCTTCATGATACATGAGAAGAGCACCGGTGCCATTCTTTTCGCCGGACGCATAGTCAGCCTCTGAGAGAGATAAATCAGCCACTGCATATAGTCCGCCCCGCCGATTGCGGGGCGGTTTTGCGTTTATATTTCGCAGCAAATTGAAGATTGTGGGGGCTTGGGGGCTGATATTCGGGGAGAAATGATTATTTTTGCAGAATCAATCGGAAAAAGTAATAAGAATATGAAAAAAATACTATTTGCCGCCCTTGCAGCGGCGACTGCTTTGGGAGCGTCGGCAGAGGCTCCGCTGTGGCTTCGCGACGCACGCATATCGCCCGACGGCAAGACCATAGTGTTCACCTACAAGGGCGATATCTTCACGGTGCCTTCGGGCGGCGGTAAGGCTGTGCGCCTGACGTCGCAGGAGAGCTACGAGCAGATGCCTGTATGGAGCCCCGACAGCAAGACGATTGCTTTCGCATCGGACCGCTACGGCAACTTCGACATATTCACCGTTGCCGCCGACGGCGCCGGACAGTGGAAGCGCCTGACGTTCAACTCGTCGAACGAGCTGCCCGAGGCCTTCACTCCCGACGGCAAGGCGGTGCTTTTCTCGGCCGCCATCCAGGACCCTGCGTCGTCGGCCCTTTTCCCCACGGGGCGGATGACTGAGGTGTACAGCGTGGGCACCGACGCATCGGCTCCGCGCCAGCTCCTGGCCACGCCGGCGCAGGCCATATCGTGGGCGGCGGACGGTAAATCGTTCCTGTATCAGGACGTCAAGGGCTTCGAGGACACATGGCGCAAGCACCACCGCTCGTCGGTGACGCGCAACATATGGCGCTATGACCTCGCCACGGGGCACCACACGGAGCTTATCGACGTGCCGGGCGAGAACCTCAACCCCATCGACGCCGGCGATGAGATATATTTCCTGAGCGAGAGGGGCAAGGACAAGTCGATCAACGTGTACCGCGCACCGAAGGCCGACCCGTCGAAGGCCGAGCGCGTAACGGGGTTCAACCGTCACCCGGTGCGCTTCCTGTCGCGCTCCGCCGACGGCACGCTTGCCTTCACCTACGACGGCGAGCTCTACACCATGCGCCCGGGCGGCAAACCCTCGAAGGTGAACGTGGAGCTCAACGCCGACTTCCCCGACGAGGTGCGCAAGATGAGCTCGGGCCGCGGCGCGAGCTGGGTATCGGCGTCGCCCAACGGCAAGAACATAGCGCTGATTTACCGCGGCGACGTGTATGTCACCCCGGTGGAATACCGCACCACCAAGCAGATATCGCGCACGCCCCAGGCCGAAGGGCATGTGGTGTGGGCCAACGACAGCGTGCTCTACTACGACAGCCAGCGCGAGGGCAAGTCGAACATCTACTCGGCCACCCTGGGCCATGCGTCGGACCCCGACCTGGCGCACGCCACGCTGATAGAGGAGAAGGCGGAATTCAAGGCCGACGGCCACGAGCGCGCCGTGCCGCAGGTCAGCCCCGACGGCAAGCTGCTGGCCTTCATCCTCGACCGCAACATCCTCGCCGTTAAGGACCTCAAAAGCGGCAAGGTGCGCCAGCTCACCGACGGCAGCACCTACCGCCACCGCAACGGCTACTTCACCTACCGCTGGAGCCCCGACTCGAAATGGATAGCCCTCGAAATAGTCGACCGCCGGCACGACCCCTACACCGACGTGGCGCTCATCGAGGTTGAGAGCGGCAAGCTCACCAACCTCACCAACAGCGGCTACACCGACGGCGAGCCCAAGTGGATAATGAACGGCAACGCGATAGCCTTCGCGTCGGAGCGTCTGGGCATGCGCAACCACGCGTCGTGGGGCTCGGAGAACGACGTGTTCTTCATCTTCCTCAACGACAAGGCCTACCGCAAGTACACCATGAGCAAGGAAGACCGCTCGCTCGACAAGACGCCCGCCGACACGTCGAAGACCATCGACGTCCAGCTCGACGGCATAGAGCACCGCACGGTGAGGGTTACGCCGATGTCGACCGACCTGATAGACTTCGCCGTCGACGCCGACGGCAAGACGCTCTACTACACTTCGGAGGGCGCCGACGGCTCGTTCATCTGGGAGTACGACCTGGAGGAGCAGGAGCTGAATCTGAAAAAGCAGAACTCGCAGGGCGCGGGCTTCGAGCAGACCCCCGACGGCAAGACCATCTTCCTGGTGGGCAGCTCGATATCGACCTTCGGCTCGTCGAGCAAACCGGTGACCTACAACGCCGAGATGACTCTCGACCCGGCGGCCGAGCGTGAATTTATGTTCGACTACGTGGAGCGCGAGGCCCGCGAGCGTTTCTATACCGCCGACATGAACGGCGTGGACTGGGCGGGTCTGAGCAAGGACTACCGCAAGTTCCTGCCGCACATCAACAACAACTACGACTTCGCCGAACTCCTGAGCGAATGGCTGGGCGAACTCAACGTGAGCCACACCGGCGGCCGTTACTTCGGCGGCTCGGGTGCCCAGGCACCGACGAGCACGTCGTCGCTGGGCGTACTGCTCGACATGGGCTACACCGGCAAGGGTGCGCGCGTGGCCGAGGTGCTCGAGCACGGCCCCCTCTACGGCCTGACTCCCGCAGTGAAGGCCGGCGACATCATCACGGCCGTCGACGGCACCGAAGTCGACACGGCCAATCCTCTCGACCGCCTGCTCATCGACCGCGCCGGCAAGCGCACCCTCGTGGCCGTGAAGGACGCCGACGGCAAGACCAACGAGTATGTGGTGAAGCCCATAAGCCGCGGCCGCGAGAGCGGCATGCTCTACCGCCGCTGGGTTGAGGCCCGCGCCGCCGAGGTCGACAGCCTCTCGCACGGACGCCTGGGCTACGTGCACATATCGTCGATGGACGACGACTCGTTCCGCAAGGCCTACTCCGACCTTTTGGGCAAGTACAACGACCGCGAAGGCGTGGTAATCGACATCCGCTGGAACGGCGGCGGCCGCCTGCACGAGGACATCGAAGTGCTTCTGAGCGGCGAGAAATACTTCACGCAGGAGATTCGCGGCAACGCCACCTGCGACATGCCCTCTCGCCGTTGGAACAAGCCGTCGATCATGGTCATGGCCGAGCCGTGCTACTCCAACGCGCACGGCACGCCGTGGGTATACTCGCACCGCAAATTGGGCAAACTCGTGGGCATGCCCGTGCCGGGCACGATGTCGTCGGTGAACTGGATAACGATGCAGGACCCCTCGATGGTGTTCGGCGTACCGGTGATAGCCTACCGCCTTCCCGACGGCAGCGTGCTTGAAAACACACAGCTTGAGCCCGACATCCGCGTGGCCAACAGCCCCGAGGACATAGTGCGCGGCGTCGACATGCAGATACGCACCGCCGTAGAAGAACTTCTCAAACAAATCGACAATAAATAAGCCGACATGAACATCATAGCCGAAAGCAGCAGCACGCGCACCGAATGGGCCGTGGTCGACGGCCACAGCATAGTGGAGCACGCTTTCACCACGGGCCTCAACCCGTTCTTCCAGACGCGCCGCGAGATATCGCACAGCATACGCCTGGAACTCCCGGAGGCCTTCTTCAAGCGCCGCTGGAACCATGTGTATTTCTACGGCGCCGGCTGCGCCAACCAGGAGAAGAACAAGATAATGGAGTCGTCGCTGGTGGCCCAGTTCAAGACTCCCGTGACGGTTGAGAGCGACCTTCTTGGCGCGGCGCGAGGACTTCTCGTGAGGCAGTCGGGCCTGGCGTGCATTCTCGGCACGGGATCCAACTCGTGCCTATACAACGGCAGCGAGATAACGAAGACGGTGTCGTCGCTGGGCTTCATCCTCGGCGACGAGGGTTCGGGCGCCTACATGGGCAAGCGCCTTGTGGCCGACATGCTCAAAGGCATAGCGCCGCACCAGCTCACACAGGATTTCTACGAGAAATTCATGGTGACTCCCAACGTGCTTATGGACGACGTCTACACCAACGCCATGCCGAGCCGAACGCTGTCGCGCTACTCCACCTTCCTTGCCGAGCATCTCGACAACGCCTACGCCTACCAGCTGGTGTACTCGGCGTTCATGCGCTTCTTCTCGCGCAACATCGCGGCCTACAACTACCGCGAGCAGCCGCTGTGCTTCGTGGGCAGCACATGCGTGCTCTTCAAGGACGTGCTTCTTCGTGCCGCCGCCGACTTCGGCGCCGAGATATCGAAAATCATCCGCTACTCCATGCCTGGCCTGGTGGAATACCACGCCACGCAGCTCGACTGAGAAACAGCGACTAAAAAAAGCCCGGCTCGGCAGATACCGAACCGGGCTTTATTTGTATCGCTGCTGCGTCAGATATCGAACTCGCCGGTGGCGGTGACGATGCCGTTGTCGGCGGTACGGCCTATGGCATGGACAGTGAGGCGCCCCTTGGAGCCGTCGAGGAGCAATTCGTAGTTTTTGTCGCCGGCATCGACCCAAAGCGTTTCCTCGCCGTCGTCGAAGGTGGCGAGTATCATACCGTTGACAATGTTGGCGCCCGCGTCGAGGCTGAAACGGAAGGAGTCCGACTCCTGCTCGTCGCTGCGGACTATCGACAGGGCGTTGTCGCCGGAGTTGTCGAGAGCATAATAGGAAGGCTCGGGAGCGCGGCGCTGCTCGGAAGCCTTGGCGGGCATGGGCCCGAAGCCACCCATGCAGAATTCGTTGCTGAATTCAAGATCGGCCACAAGAAGACGGCCGATGTTGTTGAACGATACACCCCATTGGTTGGTGTTTATGTGGTGCGCTTGACTCTCGTAGCCGAAGTTTCCGACATATGGTGCTTCCTCTATGGTTACATACTCGTCGGGGAGACCGCCACGCTGACTGGTAAGCGATACTACTCCGTCATGTCGCGGTTCACCATAAAGATATTTTTGAAAATTCCATGTAGCGTTGGTGATAAACTCCTGCTGAGCATCGTAGAGGTCACAGTTGAAGTTGACGAAGACTTCGGGCACCTTTTGCAGCGACTTCTTCGCACTGTCGACACGGCGCCAAAATATGGCACCCCAATCGCGGCGGCTATCAACAGAACTCCCCGGTGGCAGCATAACTGAACATATGGCATGAACTCCGACGTTGCCAATGATATCCAGGCGCGTATCATCGTTGAGCGCCTGGATGGCTTCGCTGGTTGTTGCGAGATCTACAAGTGCGCTTTGCTGTGTATAATAATAGGCTTTGATAAGCATCCCTACTCTCACATCCGGAATTGCAAAAGCCAGCCCCTCAACCAAGTTTTTGCCCAAGTCGGCGAGTTGCGAGCCAAAATGCGGGGTGTCGAGGGTTATTATTTTGCGCACGGCATAGGGATTGGTCTTCTGAGCGTAGAGGCGCGAGAGGATACCTCCCATGCTGTGGCCCACCAAATCGTATTTCGAGCTTATAATACCCTTGGAAAGCAGGCGCTCGTACATTTCGCTGAGATTGCGGTCGACCACAGGGTCAAGGAACTGATTTTTGTCAAATTGGAGAGCATGATTTGGCTTATAGTCAATCATCTGAATCAGGTCGTTATCGTAGCGCTCGAAATCGAGGAGATATCTTCGCAGATTACCGAAACAAGATTCGGCATCGGACCAAAGTCCGTGCACCAATCCCACGCCACAGGGAGCGAAATCGATACTCGTTTCGTAGGTCATGGAGAATTCGTGACCTTCCGAGCCCATTATTACTTCAAGATCGACCCAACGGGGATTTCGTTCGGTATCGTATATCGTAGGGGCTGTATAGATTACATACCATGACTGACCGTAGCCAACCGTAAGCGACTTTGGGTCGGAGAATGTGCCGGTATAATACTCGCCTTCGGGGATTTCCTCATCGTTTATATCGTAGAAATGAGGATATACGCGGAGCACGTCGTAGGCATTGTCGTCGAAGAGAAAGCGGAGCTGCGAACGGCCGTCGCAAGTCACACCGCGGGCGTCGACGTTTTCGTCCACCATGCCCTTGAAGCCATAGTGTGCGAAAGACTCCACTTTCGGTGCAGACGGCACCTTGCCCACTTTCATGCGGATAGAAGGGATATTGAAGACACCCGATACAGAAACTGTCATCTCGTCGTCGCCATGGAATTTCTTCAATTTCACTACTATTGAACCGACAATTGTATTGCGTCCCTTAGAGAGTGTGAATTCGCCCTCCGACTTACCTTCCCAGCCATGGAAAAAGCTGAAACCGGCACGGTAATAAGAGCCTTCGTACCACACGTTGTCGTAAGCGCCGGGGATGATCGCGCCTGCGCCGTCGCCCAAGTCGTACATACTGTTGATGTCAAGGGCGAGCGAGCCGTCGAGGCTCACCACACCCTCACGGAGCATATTGAAAAATTTACCGTAGTCGTCGTCATCCTCGAACAGGTGACAGGATGTGAAGAGTGCCGGGAAAAGAGCCAGCATGGACATGAGGCATATTCTCGACAAGAGGTTCTTTATAGTTGGAAAAGACATTTGGTTAACTATATAAATAACTGATTAAAAATCTATTGTTACAGCGATGGTGAAGGGGGTTGCAGGGGGTGTGAGGGGGAGGGTGCCGGCGGAGAGGCGGCCGTCGAAGGCGCGCCATGCGGCGCCTCCGGCGGAGGGTGTGGAGGGGGCGACGGAGAGGGTGCCGGTTGACGAGGGGTGCATGTAGCGGTCGGCGAAGCGGCGCGCCACGTGGCCCATGGTGTTGCGGAGATTGATTTCGACCACGGGGGCGAGAGCTGCTGCGCCGCCACGGCGACAGGCCATCATGTCGACGCCCAGGGGGCCGGAGTAGCCCTCGAGGGCGCTGTGGAGTATGGGCGCGAGGGCGTCGACGGCGCTTTCTACTTGGTAGGCAGGGCAATGTGCGCCTATGATATCGAAGAGGCGGGTGTTGGAGGCGAGGACGTTGGAGGTGTATGCTCCGGCGGCAGAAGTGCCGAAGACCGAGAAGCCGTCGAAGCGGCAGCCGTCGGGGGTGCGCGTGAAGAGGGCGGCGAAATCGAGGGTCTTGTCGAGGCGCACCTCGGCCATTATGGAACCGTAGCGGCGTATACCTCCCTCTATGGCCTGGCGGCGCGATGCGAGGTCGGCGACGTTTACGGGGATGTTGCCGCGTCCCGACGACGACCAGGGCAGTTTGAGCATGGTGTCGCCGTGGGCGGCGACGTAGGCCTCGACTTCGTCGTAGGAACGAAGCTCGGCAGCAGGCTCAGGGATGGGGTAGCCCAGGCGCCCGGCCAACTGTGCGGCAACGAGAGAAGCGGTGCGTCGGTGCGAGAGTTCACGAATGCGCGCGAGCGCGCCATCGGAGGGCATAAGGGCGGCGTCGACACCGGCAAGAGTCATGGCGCGGCGCGCAACTTTCGACCATCCCCAGGGGCACGGTGCCTCACCATTTCGGACTGGAGGCCAGAAGGGTTCGACGCTGATGCCGAACGTGCGCTGCATGGTGCGCAGCCACTCTTCGTTGACCCCCGGACAGATGAAGCGGTCGCCGGGTTCGGCGTACCACAGAGGCAGCGTGGCGCCGCTCTGCGCCAGACGCCAGGCGGCCGGAGGAGGCGTGAAGTTGGCAAGGTTGCGGGCGAGGGCGAGGTCGTTCTGAGGAAAGAAAAGATGGATTGCACTCATTGTGGCTCGTCAGAAAGTGACACCGAGCTTGAATGTGGCGTAGTGGAGGTCGGCCATCCTGGGTGCACCTTCATCATCGGGGGTACGGCGCTGGCGGTAGGTGTAGCCCACAAAGATATGCGAGCAGAAGCTTCGGCTGCGGGCGAGGTTGATGCCCACGCCGGTGAGACCGTAGAGTCCCACCTGGTGCCAGTTGTTTTCGTAATAATTGAGCGAGGCGCCCACACGCAAGCCCCAGAAGAAGAGGGTCGGACGGTTTACGAAGTTTGTGCGGAAGTCGAGGAAGAGGGGGTAATAGCGGTATGAGTTCGATGTGACGATGTCGGCTTCGGCGCCCACACCGAGGAAATTGATCCACCCTCGGCGCATGCCGAAGAAAGCGCTGAAATCGACGGCGCTCATGTCGTTGCCAGTCATGTCGATAGAGGCACCGGCGTCGGCGCCCCATGCGAAACGGACGGCGGTGCCTTCCTTCACGGGCTTGGCCTTAGCCACGGGTGTGAAGGTACTGTCGGGCTGCATGATCACTATTTCGCGGGCCACGATGGTGTCGGCCACGACGGTGCGGGCGCTTACGCGGGGAAGGTAATCATCGCCGGCGACAGTGTCGCGCTCTGCGGTCGCAACGGCGGCGGCCAGAGAGGCGGCGTCGACGATGACCAGGACGGAGTCGGAGGCGAGGGAGTCGAACTGAGCAGCAGAGAGTTGCGCAGATCGCAAGGCACGGGGATAGGTCGAAACTACCACCGTATCGGCGGTAGCGAAGGTCGAGTCGGGGACATCGACGTCGCGGTCGTTGTTGCGGCGCCCACGGCGCGCATCGTCGCCCACGGTCACCGGCCGGCGTGTGTAAGGCTCGACGGATTTCAAGGCCGGCACACGCGTTTGCACGCCGGTGGCCGGCACTACGGCTGTGCCCCCGGCGGCGGCACGCTCGGCGGCATCGCGCAACATCTTGCTCGCTACGCCGGGATTTACTTTTGCTGCTTTGGCAGCTTTTTCGGCGGTTTTTTTCGATGCCTTTGCGGCAGTTTTCGATGCCTTGACGGCGGTTTTAACTACCTTCGAAGCCTGGGCCGTACTCACCACGGGCACGGTGCAAAAACCTGCCAAGAGTATGAGAATGAGAAATATACGGCGCATAGTGTCAGAATACTTTTTTGAATGTCATCGACGACCAGTTGTCCATTTCGGCCACGCCTTGTAGCTCGAGGCCGGCGCTGGCGGCAGCCTCGGCCACTACCGGTCGGTCGGCCACATAGAAGCCGCTCACGGTGAGCGTGCCTCCCGGGCAAAGGGCGTCGGCATAGCGAGCGATGTCGGCGGTGATGATGTTGCGGTTGATGTTGGCCAGAAGAATCTGAGCCTCGCCTTCGTGGCCGACGAGGGCCGACACGTCGCCGCGCACCACGGTGACCTTGCCGCAGTCGGCGTCGAGATTGAGGGCCACGTTGTCGACGGCGTTGTCGGCTGCCGCGGGGTCGATTTCTACGGCAAGCACATGCCGCGCGCCGAGCTTTGCGGCGAGGATGGCGAGGATGGCCGTGCCGGTGCCCATATCGACAACATTCTTGTCGTGCAAGTCGCTGTCGAGAAGGAACTGCATCATTAGCGTGGTGGTGGCGTGGTGGCCCGTGCCGAAGGCCATGCGGGGGTCAATCACGATGTCGTGCTCGGCTTCGGGCACGTCGGTATGGAATGAGCTGTGCACTGCCACGCGACCGCCTATCACGATAGGCTTGAAGTAGTTGCGCTCCCACTCGGAGTTCCAGTCGCGGCCCTTGACGAATGTGCTCGTGTAGGAAATGCGGCAAGGCATGGGATTGTCGGCCACGGCAGCGTCGACGGCAGCCGCATCGAAGAGGGGCGCGGGCACATATGCGGTGAGGGTTGCGCCGGGATGGGTCTCGTCGTGCACGAAGCTTTCGAAACCGGCGTCGGCCAACGAGGCCGCGAGAAGGTCGGCGGCATCGGAGTCGGCAGGGTCGAGGCGGAAGGCAAGCTCGTAATAGTCGTTCATATTGCAGGCCGCGGAGGCGGCATCAGATTTTTCCATAGGATTGCTTTTTAAAACACAAAATTAGTCAAAAAAATCCAACTGCAGGGCGGCGCGGATAAAAAAACGCTTACGGGCTGCTAAAATTTTTAGGGCGGCCGACGTGCGCTTTCGGGTGCGGGATTCGTTAATAAGAATATGGAACATAGAAAAGTCGACTGCATCGAGGTGCGAGGCGCGTCGGTGCACAATCTCAAACATATCGACGTCGACGTACCTCTTGGCGGCGTCACGGCCATAGCCGGCGTGTCGGGATCGGGAAAGTCGTCGCTGGCCCTGGGCGTGCTCTACGCCGAGGGGTCGCGCCGCTATCTCGAAGCCCTCTCGACCTACACGCGGCGGCGCATGACGCAAGCCCCGAAGGCGCAGGTCGACGACATTCTCCACGTGCCCGCGTCGATAGCGCTGCACCAGCGCCCCGGCGTGCCCGGCATACGCAGCACCTTCGGCACGGGGTCGGAGCTTGTGAACAGCCTTCGCCTGATGTTCTCGCGCCTGGCGTCGCACCGCTGCCCCAAGTGCGGCGCCTACCACTCCCCCACTCTCGCCGTGGCCGCCGAGAAGGAGCTCGTGTGCGAGGCCTGCGGCGAGCATTTCTTCGCGCCGTCGGCCGAGGACCTCTCCTTCAACAGCACCGGCGCCTGCCGCAAGTGCGGGGGAACGGGCACAGTGATGACCGTGGACCGCTCCACGCTCGTTCCCGACGAGACGCTCACCATCGACGAGGGCGCCGTGGCTCCTTGGAAGAGCCTTATGTGGTCGCTGATGACCGACGTATGCCGCGCCATGGGCGTGCGCACCGACGTACCATTCAACCGCCTTACTCCGGAGGAGAGGCAGATAGTGTTCGACGGCCCGGCGGAGAAGAAGACCATACTCTACCGCCCCAAGAGCTCGGAGCAGGCCGTGGAGCTCGACTTCACTTTCTACAACGCTGTCTACACCGTGGAAAACGCGCTCGCCAAGGTGACCGACGACAAGGGCATGAAGCGCGTGGAGCGCTTTCTGCGCAGCGGCGCCTGCGATGCCTGCGGCGGCACACGGCTCAGCGACGAGGCCCGCGCCCCGCGCATAGCCGGACTGAACCTGGCCGAGGTATGCCGCATGACGCTGTCGGAGTGCGACGCGTGGGTGCGCACTGTGCCCGCCACGCTCCCCGAGGAGATGCGCCCCATGGCGGAGAGTATTGTGGAGTCGTTTGTGAGCACTGCGCGGCGTCTGCTCGACCTGGGGCTGGGCTATCTCACCCTCGACCGCGGAGGCTCCACCCTCTCCACGGGCGAACGGCAGCGCATGCAGCTGGCGCGCGCCGTGCGCAACCGCACCACCGGGGTGCTCTATGTGCTCGACGAACCCTCGATAGGCCTCCATCCGGCCAACATCGAGGGGCTCAAAGGCGTGATGGCCGACCTTGTGGCCGACGGCAACTCGGTGGTGCTCGTCGACCACGACACACGCATACTCGAAGCCGCCGACCATCTCATAGAGCTGGGCCCCGGCGCGGGCAGCGACGGCGGCCGCATCATAGCGCAGGGCAGCCTCGCAGAGGTAGAGGCCGACCCGGCGTCGCAGATAGGGCCCTTCCTTACGGGCAAGGCCGACACGCACCGGCGCCCGCAGGCCAAGGCTGGGGAAATGTTCGCCGAGGGCACCGTCACGCTGAGCATCGACACCATCCACACCGTGAAGCCGCTCACCGTCGACATCCCCAAGGGGCGCCTCACGGTGGTGACGGGCGTGTCGGGCTCGGGCAAGACCACATTGGTACTCGAAAGCCTCATACCGGCGCTGCTCACCCTCACGGGCGGCGCTCCCATGCCGCCGCATGTACGCGACATCAAGGCCGAGGGCATCGACACGGTGGAGCTCATCGACTCCACGCCCATAGGCGCCAACGTGCGCAGCACCGTGGCAACCTACGCCAACATCCACGACGAGCTGCGCAAGATTTTTGCACGCACGCCCGACGCCCGCAGCCGCGGCTACCGCGCGGGCGACTTCTCGTACAACACGGGGCGGCTGCGCTGCCCGGTGTGCGACGGCACGGGCGAGGTGAGCCTCGACGTGCAGTTCCTTCCCGACGTCGACATCCCCTGCCCCGAGTGCCGCGGCTCGCGCTACTCGAAGGAGGCAGCGCTGGTGCACTGCCGCACTGCCGACGGCCGCTCGTTCACCCTCCCCGAACTCATGGCAGCCGACGTGGCCGACGCGCTGACTATGTGCGAGGGCTTCAAGACCGTGCGTCCGCGCCTGGCCACGCTGCGCGACATCGGCCTTGGCTATCTCACTCTCGGCGAGGCCACCACGAGCCTCTCGGGCGGCGAGGCGCAGCGCCTGAAACTTGCGTCGGAGATGGGGCGGAAGCAGGAGCGGGCCGTCTTCGTGTTCGACGAGCCGTCGATAGGCCTGCATCCTCTCGACGTGCTCACGCTTATAGATGTATTCCAAAGCCTTATCGTAGCGGGCGCGACGGTGATAGTGATAGAGCACGACCTCGACATAATCCGCAACGCCGACTATGTTATCGACCTGGGCCCGGGCGGCGGCGACGAAGGCGGTCGCATCGTAGCTACCGGCACCCCCTCCGCCGTAGCCGCCACCCCCGAGAGCATCACAGGGCGGTATATCTGACCGGCCATACGCACAAAAAGAGGCCGCGCTTCAATGGCGCGGCCTCGGTTTTATTCAGATTGTGGGATGGGATTACTCAGCGGGGGTGCTGTCGGTGATTAAAGAAGTCCAGAAATGGGTGGGCTCTTGGGTGCCGTTGTTCAGCTCGTTTACCCAAGCGAGGAAAGTGCCGTTGTAGGACGAATTGGAAATCTTAACGGTGCCGGTGGGATTGGCTGTCCATGTTTCGGTGTGGATTTCAACTACGCCTCTCTCGGCCGCGGTACCGTTGCCGTTGAAGGTGCAGCCGTCGATAGTGATGTCGGCGCCGGGATAATCGGCAGCCTCAACATAGACCAAAATGGCTTTCGATTTCGAACCGCCGCAATTGAAGGTGCAATCCTTGAACTGAACATCGGTCGAAGCATATGTCCAGAGGGCGTAGTCGGAGGTATTGAATACGCAGTCGGTGAATTTCAGCGTGGGAGCGTAGCCGCAGAAATAGTTCTCGATTACGCAGTCGGTGAAGGTAGCTTCGCCGGCGAGATGCTGGAAGCCGGTGTAGGTGCCATTGCCCATCACGGTAAGGTTGTAAAGATTCACGTTCTGAACACGGCAAGCGCCTGTGTTGGTCGAAATCTTGGTATCCTTCGACGTGCCGTAGATATTCACCGTGGCGCCGGCAGCAGTGGGAATTGCCAGGGTATATTCGCCGTCGGCGAGATAGAAGTCGTTGACTTCGCCGGCCTTAACATTCATGAGAGCGGCGGTGAAGTCGGCCTGCGTAGCGGCGAACTGGGCAACGGTAACGCCGGCGGCGGTGTTGCCGTCGTCGGTTGCACCGGCTTTCTCGCCGATAACGCCGTTGGCATCGTGTTCGGCCAAAGTGGTGTAGTTCTTGTAGTTGTGCGAGTTGTCGACCAAGATGGTGAGACCGTTGACGGTGTTGTTCTTGATTACCGAGCCGGAAGCATAGCCGATGATGCCGCCCAGGTCGCGGTAGCCCTGGATGGTGCAGTTCTCAACAACACAGCCCTCTACCTGGTCGAGGGAGGCCATGAAGCCGATGATGGCGCCGGCCTTGTCGCCGTTGTCGTATCCGGTACCCATGTCTTCGGCAGCGAGAACTACCGATGAGTTGGTCACCTTGCAGTTCTTGATCCAGCAGGTGCCGGTTTCGTTGTCGGAGAAGCCGGCCACGACGCCGCCCCAGTGGTTGGAGGTAACCTTAGCGTTGTCGAAGTTGAGGTCTTCAACGCGGCCGTTGAGGAATCCGAAGAAACCGGCACGCTCACCTGCCTTCACAACCATGTTGTGGATAGTGTGGCCGTTGCCGAGGAATGTACCGCTGAAGCGAATCCCGAAATCGAGACCGCCGCCGCCGATGGGAGTCCATTCGCCGGTAAGGAAGATGTCGTTCTGCAACGAGAAGGTGGCGCTGCTGAACATGTCGCCGCCATTGACCTGGTCGGCAATCCATGCGAGTTCACCCTGAGTCTTCACGAGATATGTGCCGTCGGTATCCTGGGCGGGTTCCTTGGGATCGCCGTTGACACCATAAGCGGGTTCGTCGAAGCCGGGCTTGACTTCGATGCTGAGGTCCATAGGCGACGTGAGGAGCGAGCCGAAGACGTTGGTACGGTAGTTACGCTGAACGGGCATGTTGGGCACGGCTACGTCGGCGGTCTGGCCGTCGGTGAATGTGAAAGTGAGGGTG
>CABRZA010000057.1 GCA_902475285.1 uncultured Porphyromonadaceae bacterium | reverse complement strand
AAAACAGTAAAAATATCAAAAAATAGCTGTAACTTTGTTGACGATATCGGGAGTGTTAGCCGGAGAGCCGGCAGGCGCAATTATTGAAAAAATCACAAATTCCCGCACACACTGATAAATCAGTATTCACATTTTCCATAAAAGCAATGAGACGACTTCTATCATTATTGTTTTTGCTGTTGGTGGGCCAGGCAATAGTCTGGGCAGCCGGCGGCAGCCTTACCTGTAAGGGTACGGTAGTAGACGAAGAGGGCGAGCCCGTAATCGGTGCGAGCATCGTGATAACGGGCGGCCGTGCCCTGGGTACGACCGACATGGACGGCACCTTCGACGTGCGCGTTCCTGCCGACGCCAAAACTCTGAGCATAAGCTACATCGGCTATAAGACGGCCAAAGAGCCCGTCAAAGCCGACATGGGCACTATCAAGCTCGAGCCCTCCAACGAAATCCTCAACGACGTGGTCGTAACCCAGTCGCTGGCACGCACGCGTCAGACTCCCGTGGCCGTGTCGCAGGTCAACAAGGCTGAGATAGACGTGAAACTCGGCACAATGGAACTCCCCGAAGTACTCAACACCACCCCCGGCGTATGGGCAACCAAAGACGGCGGCGGCTTCGGCGATGCAAAAATCAACATGCGCGGCTTCCAGGGCCCCAACGTCGCTGTCCTCGTCAACGGTATCCCCGTAAACGACATGGAAGGCGGCTGGGTATATTGGAGCAACTGGGCCGGCCTCGGCGACGTAGCGTCCAACATACAGACACAGCGCGGTCTCGGCGCCGCCATCCTCTCCGCACCCTCCGTGGGCGGTACCATCAACATCACCACGCAGAGCCTCGACGCCGAGCGCGGCGGCCGCGTGTGGTACGGCTTCGGCAACGACGGCCTCAACAACATGGGTATCAAGCTCTCCACAGGCCTCATGAAGAACGGCTGGGCCATCACCGTCCTCGGCTCCCACAAGTGGGGCGACGGCTACATCCAGGGCACCGACTTCACCAGCTACAACTACTTCGTGAACATCTCCAAGCGCATCAACGACCGTCACCAGCTCTCACTCACCGCCTTCGGCGCGCCCCAGACTCACAACAAACGCGGCAACAAGGACGGCCTCAGCATAATGAACTACCAGACCTATGCCAAAGAGGTGATGGGCTCCGAAAGCCCCTACCGCTACAACGCCACCTTCGGCTACGACCTCCACGGCCAGGTGCGTTCCAGCAACCGCAACACCTACCACAAGCCCCAAATATCGCTTGCGCATATCTGGCAGATCGACAAGAAATCGAGCCTCTCAACCACCATCTACGCATCGCTCGCCAAAGGCGGCGGTTACAGCGGCCAGGGCCGCGGCAGCTACAACGGCGAGAGCCTCAGCAACTCCAGCTGGTACGGCGCCTCCAACGGTAAGGTCAACACCCTCTTCCGCTGCCCCGACGGCACCTTCGACTATGCCGCAATCCAGCTCATGAACCGGGCAAGCGAAACCGGCTCCAACATGGTGATGAGCGAATCGAACAACTCCCACAACTGGTACGGCCTCATCTCCACCTATCAGAAATCGATGTGGGACGGCAAGTTCAACATCCTCGCCGGTATCGACCTCCGATACTATGTGGGCTACCACAACAACAAAATCATCGACCTCTACGACGGCGAATACTTCATCGACGACAGCTCGCGCTCGCGCGTAAGGGCCTCCAACAACGCCGCCGCCGCCGACCCCAACTGGGCATATGAGAAACTCGGCGTGGGCGACGTAGTATACCGCGACTACATCGGCCGCACACAGCAGGAAGGCGCCTATGTGCAGGGCGAACTCAGCCTCTTCGACAAGAAGCTCAACCTCGTGCTCTCCGGCTCGCTCAACAACACCGGCTACCAGCGCAAGGATAAATTTTACTACGACGAAGAACACGGCACCACCGGATGGTACTGCTTCCTCGGCGGCACGGCCAAGTTCGGCGCAAACTACAACATCGACCGCCACAACAACGTCTTCGCCAACGTGGGCTACATAAGCCGCGCTCCATTCTTCGCCAACGGCGTATTCCTCTCGCAGGCCGTGTCGAACGCAACCAACCCCGACCCCCTCAACGAGAAGGTATTCTCCGCCGAACTCGGCTACAACTACCGCTCGCGCTACTTCTCGGCCACCGTCAACGCCTACTACACCAAGTGGATGGACAAGACCTCCGTCCGCGGCTCCGTTCTCGAAACAGGCCCCCACGCCGGCGACCGCATCGTCATGAACCTCTCCGGCGTCGACGCACGCCACATGGGCATCGAAATCAACGCCACCTACATACCCACAAAATGGCTTGAAATCAACGGTATGCTCTCGCTCGGCAACTACGAGTGGGACAGCAACGCCAAGGGCTACTTCTACAACCAGCTCGGCCAGCCCATCAAGAACAGCTCCGGCGACCTCGCTTCGGGCATCCTCGCCGACGACCATGCCTGGGGTATCCTCAACCAGAAAGGCGTGAAAGTGGGCGGCTCCGCGCAGACCACCGCCGCAATCGGCGTCACATTCCGTCCTTTCAAGGGCTTCCGCATTGGCGGCGACTGGAAGGTGAACGACCGCAACTACTCCGACTACACAATCAACACCCCGAGCTACAACAGCGAAATCAACCTCGCAAAGCCCTGGCGAATTCCATGGGGCAACCAGCTCGACCTCAACGCGTCGTACAACTTCGAAATCGGCGGCGTCAACGCCACCCTCTACGGCAACGTACACAACCTCTTCAACTACAACTACGTGGTCGACGCTTGGTCGAATTCGGCCGAAGACGCCACATGGGAGAACATCTACGGCGTGTTCTACTCCTTCGGACGCACCTACTCTCTCAAACTTCGTGTAAACTTCTAAGCAACGTCAGGACATGGAAACAAAAAAATTCATAGGCCGCTTGAGCCTTGCAGCCCTTGTAATGACGGCTGCCGCGTCGTGCGACGAGAACTCGTGGAACAATCATCTCGACGGGTTCGAAGAGTTCGACGACCAACCCATCACACAGGTCGAAACCGTCGACTTCACCCTTCCCGAGAGCGTCTACGGCACAGTGGCAAGCCTCGCCGCCAACCAGGACATCGCCGGCGAGGAGGGTGCCGCAGCTCTCGAAGCCGTGGGCAAGCTCAAACGCTTCAGCGCCAACGCGCCCGCATCGAAATACCTCCCCGCATACCTCAACACCAGCACGTTCCCCTACTTCACCCTCAGCGACGGCTCGGCAGTGAAAGTTACCTACAACGTGGCCATGGACGAGCCCGAGGGATATGCCGAGGCATCGCACCCGCAGACCTACTCCATCAGCTCCGAGCAGTATGAGCTCGACGTATGGGGCAGCGACGACTGGATCGACGCCTTCGCTCCCTCTATGGATCCCGCCGACTACATCCCCGGCTTCCTCTCCGACTACATCGACGCATCGAAGGGCAACTATGTGGTAGTATCCTACCGCATGGCCACCCAGGAACCCGTCTTCGGCGGAGGCGACACCCCCGCTCCCGTCGAGCCCGAGGTAATCTTCGCCGAAAGTTTCACCGAAAGCCTCGGCGACTTCACCGTCGACAACGTCACCCTCCCCTCCGAGCTCGAATTCATATGGAGTTGGGGCGGCGCCAACTACGGCGCAAAGGCATCGGCCTTCAAGGGCCAGAGCTACGCCTCCGAGAGCTGGCTCGTGTCGCCCGTGGTCGACATGACGGCCTACACCACCGCCACCATGACCTTCGAGCATGTGGTCAATAAGTTCCCCGACGCCGAATTTGCCCGCGCCAACTGCACCATGTGGGCCAAGGAAGCCGGCGCCGCAAGCTGGACGCAGGTCACAATCCCCGAATACACCGACAACACCAGCTGGACATTCGGAGCATCGGGCGCCATCGACCTCGCCGCCTACGCAGGCAAGAAGATGCAGTTCGCGTTCAAATATGTCAGCGAGACCGACAAGAGCGGTACATGGGAAATCAAGAACCTCAGCATCGAAGGTCTCCGCGGCAGTCGCGCACAGGTCAAGGCTTCCGTACCCACCGAGACCGTCAACGCCCTCTACGCCTACACCGGCGGCGAATGGGCTCCCGCCAAGGGCTTCTGCGTCCTCAGTCCCGCCGACTACACCGCCATGGGCCAGAACTACCCCAACCTCTCCACCGCCGAGCCCTATCTGTCGCGCTATCTCGCCATCAAGTACCCCTACGCCAAGACCGACGACGTGATGTGCGTGGTATGGAACCGCTATGCCGGCGGCTCCGCTGCCTACACATGCTCTGCCTACGTCTTCAACGGCAGCCAGTGGGAGGCCGACAACTTCATCGGCACCGAGACATCGCAGTTCGTCCGCACTCAGGGCAAGTGGATTTTCGACCCCAACGTAACCATCAACCTCCCCGCCGGCAAGGGCCAGGAGCTCAGCACCCTCTACTTCCAGACGGCGACCAACTGGGTATTCGACAACATCTGCAAGCCCCTGGGCGACACCAACATCAAGAGCGGCCTCTTCTACGTCACCTCCTACGGCAACAACGAGTACTACTCCGGCTGCTCCGCCTACCAGGGCAACGTCGACCTCCGCGCACAGTCGGCCTACGCACAGTATCCCGCCGGCTACGAGGGCATGAGCGACGATGAAATTGTAGCCCTCATGAAGAAACGCTTCATGGAAGAAGTGATGCCCGGCACACTCGCCATCCTGCACCCCGACGCCGACCTCCTCCCCGGCTTCGACGTGCTCTATACCGTCAACTTCTCCGCTTACTACGCCGACCGCACCACCCGCGCCCACACCGCAATTTTCAAGGTAGTGGCCAAAGGCAAGTTCGAGCCCGTAAGCTGCACCTGGGACGAGTAATCTCCTCCCCCACCCACACAAGGCGCCCCAACCCGGGGCGCCTTGTGATTTATATAATGCTCACGTGCCTTGATACTTGCAACCTTGGAGAAAAGTGCGTATATTTGCGGAAACAAATACTGACTGACATGAAGAGAGTAGTGGTGTATTGCTCGTCGAACGACGATTTGCCCCTTGACTGGCAACGCGGCGCCCGGCTGACGGGCGAATGGATAGGACGTCACGGCGCTCAGCTGAACTACGGCGGCGTCGACTCGGGCCTGATGCGCGTCACTGCCGGCGCGGCAAAGGAAGCCGGAGCCGAAGTGGTCGGAATTGTGCCCGGACGCCGTCGCATTATGTCGAGCCACCTGAACGACATTGTCGTTCCCACCTCCGACCTCAACGACCGCAAGGGCGTAATGCAGATGCTCGGCGACATTTTCGTGGTCCTCCCGGGCGGCTACGGCACCCTCGACGAGTTCACAACATCGTTCAGCTACCTCAACTTCACGCACCAGAAACGCCCCATAGTAGTGTTCAACGCCGACGGTGTATTCGACCACATCCTCGCGCAGTTCAACCACTGCATGGAGCTCGGCCTCATGCCCCAAGGAAGCACCGACATAATCCACGAGGCACGCACGCCCGAGCAACTGATACAAATTCTCGACTCACTGAGTAACTCTTAAAAATTACATCGCAGCCAACAAAAACGGCTACTTTTTCATTTAAATATTAAATTTTAAGTAACTCGCAAAAATTAGCTGCAAGTTACTAAAACTATAATATAATCCAATTTTTAAGAGTTACTTAATATGAAAATCTACACCAAAGGCGGCGACAAGGGCACCACATCGCTCGTAGGCGGCACTCGCGTACCCAAGGACGACCCGCGCCTCGACGCCTATGGTACCGTCGACGAGCTCAACTCTTGGATAGGTGTCCTCTACTCCACCCCGGGCCTTCCCGACGGTCAGGCCGACGTACTTCTAGACGTGATGAGCCGCCTCTTCGACATCGGCGCGGCCCTCGCCACCGAAGCCGCGTCGAGTTGGCAGCCCGCCCCCTTCCCCGCCGGCTACGCCCTGCGCCTCGAGGCCGAAATCGACCGCATGGAGGCCGCCCTCCCTGCACATAAGTCGTTCATCCTCCCCGCCGGCTGCTCCCTCGCCGCATACTGCAACGTGGCCCGCACCGTGGCGCGCCGGGCCGAACGACGCATCGTGGCCCTCGACGGCGTGCAGCCCGAAATACTGCAGTTCGTCAACCGTCTCAGCGACTACCTCTTCGTCCTCGGGCGCGCCGCAAACCTCGCCGCGGGCTGCCCCGAAGTGCTCTGGAAAAGCCTCAAAGATAAATAATGCAATAAGCGCGGGTGCTTATGCGTTAGTAGGATATGACCAAGATACTCTCCCGCATCATTATATTTGCCATGTGCGCCGCTCTGACGGCGTGCATCGAGGACGGCTACACCACTTCGCCGTCCGACCGACCGGTGTTTTCAACCGACACCCTCGACCTCGGCACGGTGTTCACCGCCGAGCCAACGCCCACAAAGCGCCTCATAGTCCACAACCCACACTCCAAGCAGCTCCGGCTCAGCGACGTGCGCGTGAGCGGACCGGCCGCCGACTGCTTCCGCCTCAACGTCGACGGCATAAGCGGCAAGACTTTCAGCGGTATCGACATCCGCGGCAAGGACTCAATATTTGTCCTCGTCGAGGCCACGTTCCCCGAAGGGCCGCAGAACCTCAACCTCTATGAGGCCAACATCGACTTCACCGCCAACGGCACCACTTCGAGTGTAGCCCTCCGCGCCGAAGGTCAGAACGTGCGCCGCCTCCGTGCCGCCACGCTCACCGAAGACACCGAATTCGACTCTACCCTTCCCTATCAGCTCTACGACTCCCTCGTCGTGGCCGAAGGCGTGCGCCTCACACTCAAAGCCGGCACTACGCTCTGCTTCCACGACAAGGCCATGATGATAGTCCGAGGCACACTCATAAGCGAGGGCACCGTCGACGAGCCCGTCACCCTCGCCGGCGACCGTACCGGCAACGTGGTGACCGACATATCGTTCGACATCATGTCGCGGCAGTGGACGGGTCTCTTCTTCACCACCTCCTCCACCGGCAACGTCCTCACCTGCACCGACATCAAGAACACCTGGCAGGGCCTCACCATAGAAGGCACCGGCAATCTCGAAACGCCCCAGCTCACACTCCTCAACTGCCGCCTGCGCAACTCCGGCGGTCTCGTCCTCGAAGCATACCACAGCCGCATCGACGCCGTAGGATGCGAGATGGCCGAAGCCGCCGACGGGCTCGTATATCTCCAGGGCGGCAACTACTCCTTCGCCCAGTGCACCTTTGCCAACTACTACCTCTTCTCGGCCCTACGGGGCCCGGCCATACAGCTGGCCCACCTCTCGCCCGACCCCAAGACAGGCCTCGACGACGAAAGCGGCCTACCCTACACCGCCGCAACATTCGCCAACAGCATAATCTACGGCAACGGCACCGACCTCTCGCACGGCGACCTCACCGGAACTTCCGTCTACTTCCGCCGCTGCCTCCTAAAAAGCGAAGGCACCGACGACGACAACTTCATAGGCTGCATATGGGGCGAGGATCCGCTCTACTACACCGTGCGCGAAGAGTACATCTTCGACTACCGCCTCAAACCCGAAAGCCCCGCCATTGCCGCTGGCGACCCCGCTCTCCTGCCATCCTCGGCCACAACCGACCGCTACGGCCTCAGCCGCGGAGCCGCGCCCGACCTCGGGGCATACGTCTACACAGCTCCCGAAGAATGAATTCCCACAGCCGAACCAAAGCCCCCGGCCCGGCGTTGTAATATAGCAAACCGACATAAAACACATACATATATGAGCGACTTCAATCAAATCATCAACGAGGACAAACCCACCCTCGTCGACTTCTTCGCAACATGGTGCGGCCCCTGCCGCATGCAATCGCCTATCCTCGAAACCGTAAAGGGTCAGATGGGCGACAAAGTGAACATCCTCAAAGTCGACATCGACCAGAACCAGGCTCTCGCCGCCGAGTACAACGTCCGCTCCGTGCCCACGCTGATTCTCTTCAAGAACGGCATGGCCGTATGGCGCACCGTAGGCCTCCAGCAGCCCGACGTACTCATTCAGAAACTCACCGACCACCTCGCCACCAAGAGCGACGAGATGTAACACCCCAAGCCTCGAAGAGGCGGTATTGTGATATTTCTTCGCCACAATAGCGCCTCTTCGAGGCTTTTATAAAATTATCTTCATTCCCACCCATTTGCGGTGACGATGTGCCGGGAGGGCGGGTAACCGAGGCGGGCGCTGTGGATGAAGAGGGAGCGGTAGGTGGCCAGGCGGCGGTATTGGAACATCTTGCCGAGGCTGTCGAGGTAGATATAGTAGGCGTGCTGATGCACGGCGGGAGCGTAGTTCGCCTCCGAGGCCGGCAGCACCGTGGCTATGGCGCGCTCGGTGTCGCCGTACTCGGCATAGAGGTCGCCCAAGATGGCATACGCGGGCAGGAATCCGCTATTCACAACCCGCTGCAGCAGAGGCAAAGCCTGCGCGGCGTTGTGCCGCTCGGTGTAGATGAAGATGCCATGAAGGAAATTCTCCCACACATCGGCCGGCGTTTGCGAGGCATCGCGATAGGCGTCGGCGTAGATTAGGGGATAGTGCAGGGGATTGCCGGCATGTGTCTTTGCCTCGCCGAGCAGCTCCATCAATTCCTCGCGCTCCATGAGGCAAGGCTCCTCGGGAGTGGGTAGGCTACGCTTCATCGCCTTGCGCGGCGACACGAGCAGGAACAATGCCATCAGCAACCCTTTCTTGGCCACCGTGCCGCGAAAACCCTCCACCGTAAGCGAAGATGCGGGGCCGACGAGCACCGCCTGGCTCATGGCTTTGCGCGTCTTTTCACAGTCGCCACGGCGCCCGTTGAGGACCACAATCCCCACAAAGCCAAGTATTACCGCCAAAATCCAGCCCATGCCTACGGCTTGTTGATGGCAACGAAGAGGAGCGCCCCTATTGCGAACACCGCCGCCAAAGCCTCGAGCCATCCGAGAGTTTTGGCCGTGCGCGGGTCATAGATGCGACAGAGCTTGATGTGCGACGCCACACCTATCACCGCCATGAGGCCGAAAAGACTCAAGCCGAAGGACGGTATTGAAATTTCCGTGCCGGCCAAGGTGCAGAGCACCTTCCACGTCTCCTTCGCCGCTAACCATGCCGTTCCGCTGAAAAGCAATGTCAGGCACACCAGCAGTCGCACCAGGCGGTATTTGCGGGTGAAGCGCGTGTGCCAGTGCGAGGCCAGGCGCGAGGCAGCGGCGCAGAATACCGCCACCGAGGCACCTCCTATGCCGGCGCCAGTGGCCACGCTCCCCGTGGCCACACCTACTGTCACACCAACAGCAGCAAGCAGCACTATGCCCGCCACGCCGGCAACCACTATGAGGTTGTCCTTGATTTCATCGCGGCTCAGAGGCCGGTAGCCGAAAAGCTCTTTGGTGCAGTCTTGGGCCGGAGGCTCACGGCGGGGAGGGGCGAAGTTCTCGGAACTCTCGGATTTCTCAGTGTGCTCGGGGCCCTCGGAGCTTCTGGAGCGCTTAGCCCTTTCAGCTCTTCCGTAAAGGCTTTTCTCAGGCCATTCTATCACGCCCATGCGGTGCATGGTCTGCAAAGCGAAGGACGCACGGTGAGCAGGGGTCCAGCACCTGCCCGGCCCCTCGGACACCATGCGGTAGTATTCTCTGAAAAGGGCGTCGCGCGACAGCTCGGCTTTGAATCCGTGCCCCACCACCGATCCCACAATCTCCTGCTCAGTGTCGGAATCAGGATATACAATGAAATCCTCGATATCCTCCTTCCGCAGGCCCGATTCGCCGAAAGATTCCTGCCTTTCCTTGTCTTCCATATCAGAATCCGGTCAATGCAGTTTGTCGGTGCCGTGGCATATGGCGCACTTTCCCCAGCTGCTTGCGGGCTTGTTGGCCTTGCAGTTGGGGCACTCATAATACTGCGAGGAATTATAAGAATTGGTGGCAATGCCGTCGCCGCCGCACGTCTGACACACGCCGGTACCGTAGCATGTGGTGCAGTGCCGCTCGTTGGAAGGCGCCTGGTATCCGGGAGTCGACGGGGTGGAGTAGGAGGGAGCCGAGGGCGCCGGATAGGTGTTGACCGGAGGAGTTTTACTGAAGGGCAGACCGGTGTAATAGCCGTTGATAGTAGCTTTCGACAGCACACCAATGTCACCGTCGGCGCGCTGCATTTCCACCAATTGGTAATCTCCGTTTTTGAACGGTATACCGAGAATCAAAGCCTTCGTGGGTACGAATGTGGCCACAAAGGTACCGTAGGAGGCAGAGTCCTCATCGGTGTTTATAGCGATGGCTATCTTATGGCCGTTGACGTACAAGAAGCCAGAAAATTGATAGTAGTCCGTAGAGTTGTTGTAGCTCAGGGAGATTACCTGGTCGTTGTAGACATGCGCTATCACAGGATTGTTGTATTCCCATCGCGTGTCGTAGTAGAAGCCGTCGGGACGTTCGTCGTAATTCATTCCGAAATAGTTGAACTATCCGTTGCCCATGGTGGCATTGCCGGTGAATCGGAATTCGCCCAAATCTACGACGTTGTCGGCCCCAGCGGGCAGCGCCAAGCCGAGAAGCATCACGAGAGAAAAGAGTAGTTTTTTCATAGCGTGCTCTGTAATATGTTTAATACTCAAAGAGGGAGAATGTGCCCTCCTATATTGATTGTGCAAATATATTTAAAATATTATATCTACACAAATTTATCTACTTTTTCTCAGTATGAGGGCGTAGATTATGAGCGAGCAGGTCACTGCAGCCGTTTGTGTGAGGGCTACGGCCACGAGGCCCTGGCGGTAGAAGATGAGAAGAAGCACCACCTGAATGCCGAGCTCTATGAAATTTACGTTGCGTATGTGGCCGGTGCGCGAGCGCAGCTTGAAGAGCGTCTGGCAGAAATATTTCACGCCCATCATAAACTGCGTCACCGCTATCACCCGCAGCACCGGAGCCGCCCCCAGCCAGCGCTCTCCGTAGAGCAGCTCCATCGCCGGCCGGGCCAGCACTATCAATCCTATGGCTATGGCCGAATTTACCGCAAATATCACCAGCGCCATACGCCGCACCATGCGCCAGCGCTTGACGGCGTCCTCCTCGTTGGAGGCAAGGACGAAGAACGAGTCGTTGAGCGAACGCTCGGTAATCAGAAAAGGCACCGTACCCAGCTTCGACGCCTGCGAGTAAAGGCCCGAAGCCGTAGGAGTAGGGTAGTGCTTGCCCAAAACGAAGGTATTGATGTTGTTGCTAACCATGTTGGCCAGATAGGCCAGCATGAGCGGAAATCCGAACGACAGAAGATTTCTACATGTCGATGCCGAAAACTTCACCCCCGGCCACCAGCGGCTCGCTGCCGTGATGCTCACAAAGATAAAGAAAGAGATGAGTATGTGAGTCGACACCAGCGCCCAGTAGCCCGCACCGGCAAGGGCAAGCCCTATGCCGAGTATGTAAGCCGCCAGCGACGCACCCAGTCGCGACACGCACAGCCGCTTGTATTGCAGAAGTTTGCGCATGCGCGTCTCCTGCACGAAACACATGGTCTGGAAGAAGAAGCACACGCCGTAGATGCGCATTATCCACAGCAACTCCTCGTGATGGAAGAAGGCAGCTATCGCCGGTGCGAAGGCGAAGGCCAGAACGGCCGCAACAAGTCCTATGGTGGTATTGTAGACGAAGGCCGTAGAATAGTCTATCGCCTCTGGCTTCAGCTTGTGGATGATGCCGTCCGATATGCCGCAGTTCGACAGGTTGACAACCACGGCACTGAATATCGCTATCATCGCAAGCAGACCGAAGTCGGCGGGCGTAAGCAGCCGCGCAAGTATTATGTTGCCAACAAAGGCTATGCCGCACTCGCCTATGCGCTCGGCCACGCTCCACTTGTATACTTCTCGTCCCGTCATATTTGAAAAACGCACCGATTTCACATTTATTATAACTACAACTGCTTCTTTATCGCATAAAAGTGTGTAGTTTAGCGTTCATAATTCTACATAACCAACATCTCCCTATACCCCGAATGAAAGAAATAAACCTCACCGACATCCACAGCCCCGCCGACATCAAGGGCATGGATCTCGACACACTCCGCGCTCTCGCCGGCAGCATGCGCGCTGCACTCCTAAAATTCCTCTCGGCCCACGGCGGACATGTGGGGCCTAACCTCGGCATGATAGAAGCTACCGTAGCCCTCCACTACGTCTTCGACGCTCCCAACGATAAAATAGTATTCGACGTATCGCACCAGTGCTATCCCCACAAGATGCTCACCGGCCGTATGCTCGCATATACCGACCCCGCGCACTACTACGACGTAACCGGCTTCACCGACCCCAAGGAATCGCCCACCTACGACCTCTTCTCCATCGGCCACACCTCCACGGCGCTGGCACTGGCCTCGGGTCTGGCAAAGGCCCGCGACATCGAGGGAGGTAAGGAGAATGTAGTGGCCGTAGTCGGCGACGGGTCTCTCGGGGGAGGAGAGGCTCTCGAAGGTCTCAATTTCGGTTCTACACTCGGCACAAACTTCATCGTCGTCGTCAACGACAACGACATGAGCATCGCCGAGAACCACGGCGCACTCTACTCCGACCTGCGCCTGCTCCGAAACACCAACGGCGAAGGTTCGCCAAACATATTCCGCTCACTGGGCTACGACTATCTCTACGTCCACTACGGCAACGACCTACGCAGCCTCATCGAGGCTTTCGAGTCAGTAAAGAACTCCCCCCGCCCCGTGGTGGTGCACATCAACACCATGAAGGGCATGGGCCTGGCGGTGGCCGAGGCCAACAAGGAGGCATTCCACTTCCACGCTCCCTTCGACCTCGCCGACGGTGCTCCTCTCCGCCAGCCCGCTGCCGGTACGGCGCCCGAAGACTACACCACAATCTTCGCCGACCACATGCTCGAACTCATGCGCTCCAATCCGCGCCTCGCTCTCCTCAACGCCGGCACGCCCGGCACCATTGGCTTCACACCCGAGCGTCGCCGCGAGGCAGGCAACCGTTTCATCGACGTGGGCATCGCCGAGCAGATGTGCACCGGCATGGCCGCCGGCATGGCAAAGAACGGCATGAGGCCCGTTATGGGCGTAGTGGGAACATTCCTCCAGCGCGCCTACGACCAGCTAAGCCAGGACGTGGCAATCAACGGCCTGCCCGCCGTATTCGCCATCTTCTTCGGCGGAGTCTACGCCATGAACAGCGAGACTCACCTCGGCTTCTTCGACATATCCATGGTCACCAACATCCCCGGCATAAACTTCCTCGCTCCCACATGCGCCGAGGAGTACGTCGCCATGCTCGACTGGGCCATCGGACAGACCGCCCAGCCCGTGGCAGTGCGCACACCCGGCGGCGCAGTAGTGCACCGCAACGTCGAGCTCCTCGCCGACTATTCCACCCCGCGCTTCGAAGTAGTGAAGCAGGGCAGTAGGGTAGCACTCATCGGCGCCGGCACTTTCTTCACCAACATGGCCGAAGCCGCCAAGCTCCTCGAGGCCGACGGCATAGAGGCAACCCTCATCAACCCCCGCTGCCTCTCCGCTCTCGACACCGAAACCCTCGACACCCTTACCGGCTACGACATCGTCATCACCGCCGAAGACGGCACCGCCGACGGTGGTTTCGGCCAAAAAGTCGCAGCATACCTCGCACCAACAGGAACAAAGGTACGCGTCCTCGGCCTCCCCAAAGAATTCCCCAACATGTTCAAGGCCGCCGACCTCCTCACCGCCTGCTCCCTCACACCCGCCCAAATCGCCTCCCTAGCCAAAGAGGCCGTAAAATAACAATTTATAAATAATAATTAAAGGGCCATATTACAACAGCAATATGGCCCTTTAATTATACCTTAATATATTTTTGCAATCGGCTCGTCGGTTTGTCGGGTATTGTCATTCGGATACTTATACCCAACAATGGGGCAAGATATCGCTCTCTGAATTTTCTTCTATCGTGAAAACCGCAATATTCAGTTATCTCAGCCAACGAACGCGGCACTTGACAGAACTCCAAAATACGTTCTTCAATTCCAATATTGCCCCGACTTGTGCCCTGACTTGTGCCCGACTTGTGCCCTTCGGATAAACCTACTTCATTTATAGCTCTCACTCTCACACAAAATGCAGTCAAAGCACTTACATCAAACTCAGCCGGAGTATTACCATTATTTTTAAGCATTTCCTGTACACGG
>CABRZA010000056.1 GCA_902475285.1 uncultured Porphyromonadaceae bacterium | reverse complement strand
AATGGCAGAAGAAACTGATAAGAAGCACGTTGCTACCGAGGAGTTGATACTTCGGGCGGCGGAGGCGGAGTTCTTGCAGAAAGGATATGCGGGTGCGCGCACTACGGCCATAGCCGAGGCCGCGGGTGTGACGCACGCCATGCTGCACTACTATTTCCGCACCAAAGAGCAACTTTTCGAGAAGATAATGCATGAAAAAATGGGCCTGGTGCGCGACATCATGCTGGGCTCGATGGGCGACACCAACAAGCCACTCTTCAACAAGATGCGCGACACCGTGGCCGAGCATATCGACTTCATCGCCGCCAACCCCGACCTGCCACGCTTCATGGTCAACGAGGTGTTCTACAACCCTGAGCGACTGGTGTATGTGCGTTCGCTCATGCAGGCCCATGCGCCGCTGCTGGTGGCTAACCTCCAGCATGAAATCGATGACTTGGCCGCAAGGGGAGAATGCCGTAAAGTCGACGCCCGTATGCTGTTGCTCGACATCGTGTCGCTCAACATCTTCTCGTTCATGGCCGCGCCCTTGGTCAACACGCTCATGGGCTCGGCCACCGACGACATGGCGGCCTTCGTCGAGGCTCGCAAAAGAGAAAATACCGACACAATATTACGCAAATTAAAACCATGAACAAGACAATCTTAGCCCTTGCACTCTGTGCGACGCTCGGGGCAGCAGGGCAAGTGAGCCTCGACTCGTGCCTGCGGAGTGCGAAGGACAACTATCCTCTCATCAAGGAGTATTCGCTTGTTGAGCGCACCACCGAGCTCGACCTGAGCGACATAAACCGTGGTTGGCTGCCGCGCGTGGGTGTATACGCCCAGGCGTCAATACAGAATGTTGTGCCGGCCCTCCCCGAGGCCCTCGAAAGCATCATCGACCAGATGGGCCACCACATCCGAGGCATAGGCAAGATGCAATATAAAGTGGGCGTCGACGTGAACCAGACCGTGTGGGACGGCGGCGCATCGCGCCACAGCCGCAACATAAGCCGCGCCGAAGGCGAGTTGCGCCGCGCGCAGCTCGACGTGGAACTCTATGCCATACGCCGCCGCGTTGAGAATCTTTTCTTCGGTATCCTCTTGCTCGACAAGCAGATAGAGATATCCGAAAACACCGTTGAGCTGCTGCGGGCCAACCACCGCCGCGTGCAGTGCATGGTTGCCGACGGCGTGGCCATGCAGGCCGACGCCGACATGATCGAGGCCCAACTCCTCACCACCTCGCAGCAGATAGCCGGCGCCCGTGCCACCAAGCGGGGCTATGTGGCGGCGCTCGAGGCCTTTACGGGAATGACGATAGGCGAACAATCCCTTCTCGAACCGTCGGCCGAGCTCGGCGACGGCGCGGGCGAGCGCCCCGAGATGGCATATTACGCAGCCGGACAGCGCCTCAACGACGCCCGCCGCGACGGCGTCGACGCCTCGGTGATGCCACGCATAGGGTTCTTCGCCCAAGGCTGGTACGGCTATCCCGGCCTAAACTATTTCGAGAGCATGATGAACCGCGACCTCTCGTTCAACGCCATGGCAGGCATCAAGATAAGCTGGAACATCGACGCTTTCTACACCAGCCGCAACCAACGCGACAAGCTCGCCCTTGCCAACGCGACCATCGACGCCGAGCGCCGCACCTTCCTTCTCAACACCGACATGCAGGCACGGCAGGAGAGTGCCGAGATTGCCGGCCTCAGGGAGGTGGTGGCCGACGACGACCGCATCGTAGAGCTGCGCCACAATGTTTGCATCGCCGCCGAGAGTTGCCTGGCCAACGGCATGATCGACGCCACCGACCTTCTCACAAAGATCACCGACGAGAGCATGGCGCGCCTCAACGCCGGCTATCACCGCATACAGCTCACTCAGAAAATATACCAACTCAAATACACTCTCAACCGATGAAAAAACTATATATCATGGTCTTAGGCCTTGCCCTTACGGCATGCAACAGCCGCCCCGACTACGACGCCACCGGCATCTTCGAAGCCACGACAGTGACAGTGGCTGCCGAGACCGCAGGCAAGATACTGACTTTCAACATCGAAGAAGGCGACAGCGTGGAGGCCGGCAGCGAGGTGGCGCTCATCGACACCGTTCTCCTGAGCCTCCAGCGCAGCCAAGTACTCAACCAACAGCGCGCCGCCGAGAACTCGCGCCCCGACATCGCCGCCCAGGCCGCGGCCCTGCGCTCGCAAATAGCTCACGCCGAACACGAATGGCAGCGACAGAAGAATCTCCTCGCCTCCGGGGCCACCACGCAGAAATACTACGACGACGCCGAAGCCAACCTCCGCAGCCTCCGAGCCCAGCTCCAGGGTCTGCTCTCAAACCTCGACAACAACCGTACCTCGCTGAGCGACAACGCCCTCGCCCTCCATTATCAGGCCGAGCAAATTGCCGAGCAGATGGCCAAGTGCCGCATCGCCTCGCCCGTTTCGGGCACAGTACTGGTGAAATATGCCGAGGCAGGGGAATACGCCGTCCCCGGCAAACCGCTCTACAAAATCGCTGATTTGGACAACATATACCTCCGCAGCTATTTCACTGCCAATCAACTGGCCAATCTAAGCCTCGGCCAGCATGTGACGGTAATTGCCGACTTCGGCGGCGACGAGCAGTACGATTATCCCGGCACAATTACATGGATTGCCGAAGAAAGCGAGTTTACACCCAAGTCGATACAGACCAACGACACACGTGCCAACCTTGTGTACGCCGTAAAGATTGCCGTGCACAACGACGGACGGCTCAAACTCGGCCAGTACGGCGAAGTAAAGCTATGAGCCACGCCATAGAGATACGCAACCTCACCAAGCGCTACGGCCCGCTTACGGCCGTCGACGGCGTGAGCCTCGACGTGGCCGACGGCGAGATGTACGGCCTCATCGGGCCTGACGGCGCTGGCAAGAGCACCGTCTACAAGATCCTCGCCACACTCCTGCGCGCCGACAGCGGCACCGTGAGCATCTTTGGCCTCGATCCTATGGCAGACCGCTCGCAGCTGCGCAAGCTTATAGGCTACATGCCCGAGCGCTTCTCGCTCTATCCCGATCTCACGGTGAAGGAGAATCTGAATTTCTTCGCCAGCCTCTTCGGGCTGACAGTAGCCGAGAACTACGACCTCATAGCGCCCGTCTTCGGGCAGCTCGAACGTTTCCCCGACCGCCTTGCCGGGCGTCTTTCGGGTGGCATGAAGCAGAAGCTGGCGCTGAGCTGCGCGCTCATTCACCAACCGCGCATCCTGCTGCTCGACGAACCCACGACGGGCGTCGACGCGGTGTCGCGCAGCGAGTTCTGGGACATGCTCGGAGGCTTGCGCCGACAAGGCATCACTATAGTTGTGTCGACATCGTATATGGACGAGGCCATGCGCTGCGAGCGCATATCTATGCTCGACCACGGCCACATCCTCACCACCGGCACGCCGCGGCAGCTCATCGACAACCTCGGCGAACGCCTCTACAATGCCGCGGCCCGCGATATGTTCGGCCTGCTGTCGGCCTTGCGTCAGCTGCCCGAAGTGGCCGACTGCTACACATTCGGCGCTACGCTGCACGTGGTGGCCGGCGAAGGCTTCGACGCCGACAGGGTGGAGGAGCAGCTGCACAGCCTTGGCATAGCCGACGCAAAGATATTTCCTGCGCAGGGAGATATTGAAGACCTTTTCATAAAACTCACACGCAATGACAACCGACACTGCTATAAAAGTTGAGAATCTCACCAAATGCTTCGGCAGTTTCACGGCCGTCGACCACATAAGTTTCGAGGTGAGGCGCGGCGAGATTTTCGGTTTCCTCGGCGCCAACGGTGCCGGCAAGACCACGGCCATGCGCATGCTTTGCGGGCTGAGCGTGCCAACGACAGGCGACGGCACCGTGGCCGGATGCGACATACGCACCCAGGCCGAGGGCATAAAGAGGCGCATAGGCTATATGAGCCAACGATTCTCGCTTTATGAAGCGCTGACCGTCGACGACAACCTCCGGCTCTTCGCCACCGTCTACGGCCTCGACGGCCGGGAGACCGACGCACGCATCGACAGCATATGCCGCGAGCTCGAGATGGCCGATATCCGCCACTCGCGTGTGAAGGACCTTCCCGTGGGATGGCGCCAGAAGTTGGCCTTCGCCGTGGCAACCATCCACCGCCCCGAGGTGCTCTTCCTCGACGAACCCACCGGCGGCGTCGACCCCATAACGCGACGGCGCTTCTGGGAGCTCATCTACAAATCGGCGTCCGACGGAATGACGGTATTCGTCACCACACACTATCTCGACGAAGCCGAATACTGCAACCGCGTGTCGATAATGGTCGACGGTTGGATAGCTGCCCTCGACACACCGGCAAGTCTTAAAGAAAAATACAATGCCTCGACAATCGACGAAGTGTTCCGTATCGTCGCCGCGTCGGCAAAGAGAGGAGAGTGAGCCATGGCGGGAATATTCAAATCAATGATAGTCAAGGAATCGCTGCATATTGTGCGCGACCGTCGTACCATGCTCATTACCCTAATTATGCCACTGGTGCTTCTGTTGCTATTCGGCTTTGCCATATCAACAGAAGTCAACAATGTGCGTGTTGTGACAGTGGTCGACCGCCACGACGCCTATACTCGCGACATCGTGCAGCGGCTGTGCGTCAACGACTATTTCTCGTTCGAAGGCACGGCTGCTATGCAGGATGTGGAGGGCATACTCCGCCGCGGCGAAGCCGACGCTGCCATCGTGCTGCGCGACGACAACGGACAGCACGAGAGCCAGATCATCGTCGACGCCTCCAACACTGCCGTCGCCAAGCAAATCACCGTCTATCTCAGCGCGGTGATCGGAGGCAACGGAACGTCGCCAGTGATAGTCCATACGCTCTACAATCCGCAGATGAAAAGCGCTTACAATTTCGTGCCGGGCATCATGGGCATGATTTTCATCCTCATTTGTGCCATCATGACGTCGGTGTCGATTGTGAGCGAAAAGGAGAGTGGCACCATGGACCTCCTCTTAGTGTCGCCGGTGAAATCTCGGACCATAATCTTCGGCAAGCTCGTACCTTATTTCCTGCTGTCGTGCATCATCCTGGCGGTTATGCTGCTTATGGCCTATACGGTTCTCGGGCTGCCCATTTCGGGCACGGTGGCATGGGTGGTGGCCGTGTCGCTGCTCTACATTGTACTGTCGCTGTCCCTTGGGCTTTTGGTGTCGACGCTGGCTCGCACACAGGTATCGGCATTGATAGTGTCGGCGGTTCTGTTCATGCTCCCGGTGCTGCTTCTGTCGGGCATGATATTTCCCATTGAGAATATGCCGGCGGTGCTCCAGTTGCTCTCGTGCATCATACCGGCGAAGTGGTATATCGACGCCATGCGCACGCTTATGATTCAGCAAGCCAACCTGAGTTACGTGCTCGACGACGTTGCCATACTTTTCGCCATGACGGCGGCAATACTCTTTGTGTCGATAAAGAAATTCACGCACAATGAAGAAAATTAGAATTTTAGGAGCGCTTCTACGAAAGGAGTTCAAGATTATCGGCAGCAATCCGTTGATGCCCAAAGTTATGCTCATCATGCCCATCATGGTGATGCTCGTGCTCCCGCTCGTGGCCGACCTCGACGTGCACAATGTGGGTGTTGCCGTGGTCGACTTGGACCGCAGCCAGCTGTCGCGGCGTATAATCAGCGACATTGCCGCTCCCGACGAACTCAATGTAGTTGCCGTGTGCGCCAACCACCACGAAGGCATGGTCATGCTCGAGCACGGCGAGGCCGACGTCCTGCTGGGCATCCCTGCCGATTTCGAGCGCGATCTGGGCCCAGTCGACATCGAGGCCAACGGCGTGAACGCCACCAAGGGCATGCTCGGGGCGCAGTATGTGTCGCAGTCGGTAGCACTCACCCTTACCCAGTGGCGCGAGCTGTCGGGGCACGCTGTGCCGGCGGCGACCATAAGCGTGCTCAACCGCTACAATCCCGCACTCGATTTTCGCAACTTCATGATACCCGCCTTGATAGTGATGTTGCTCATAATAATCTGCGGTTTCCTTCCTACCCTCAACCTTATGAGCGAAGTAGAAAGCGGTACCATTGAAGCCATCAACGTAACTCCGGTGACGCGTTTCACCTTCATACTTTCCAAGCTGTTGCCGTTCTGGCTTGTGGCGCTCCCGGTAATAGGCGAGGGCATGCTCTTGGGCTGGCTCGTATATGGTCTGGCGCCAGTGGGAAGCATCGGTGCCGTCTTTCTGGCTTCGATACTTTTCAGCCTCGTCATGTCGGGGCTCGGAGTGGCAGTGGCCAACAAATCGGCATCGATCTTGCAAAGTATATTCGTGATGATGGCATTCGTCATTGTTTTTCAGCTTATGGGCGGCCTCTTCACACCCATAGGTTCGATGCCTGAATGGGCCCAATGGCTCACATACGCCGTGCCGCCACGATACTTCAATGAAATCATGCGCGCCGTTTACCTCAAAGGCGCCACGGTGGCCGAACTCTGGCCCCAGTTCGTGTCGCTCGGTGTCTTCGCGGCTTTCTTTTGTGCCCTCGCCGCCTTGACCTACCGCAAGCAAAATTAAGTTAAAATTTTGGCCGTCGACAAACATAATAGTAATTTCGGGCGTCTAAAAATAAAATATGTGCCGCCGCAAGGCCAGGCATGATTCATAACTGACCAAAACTAACGTATTTGACTATGAAATTTATCAAGATTGCGTGCATCGCTCTTCTGAGCTGCACTATGCTTATCGGAGGTACGGGATGTTCATCAATGACCAATACAGGCAAAGGCGCCCTCATCGGCGGCGGCGGCGGTGCTGCCGTAGGTGCAGGTCTGGGTGCACTCATTGGCGGCGGCAAAGGTGCCGGCATAGGTTCTGCCATCGGTGCTGCCGTAGGTGCAGGTGCAGGCGCACTTATCGGAAACAAGATGGACAAACAGCAAAAACAGCTCGAGGAAGAACTCGGCAATCAGGCCACCGTCGAGAAAACAACCGACCAGAACGGTCTCCAGGCCATCAAGGTTACCTTCCAGGGTGGCATCCTCTTCCCCACCGGCAAGTATACGCTCAACCCTCAGGCAAAAGCCGACCTTACGCGCTTTGCCGCATCGCTCAAAGAGAACCCCGACACCAACGTGCAGATCTACGGTTACACCGACAACACCGGCTCGTTCGAGGTCAACCAGCGCCTTGCCGCCGAGCGCGCATCGGCTGTGCTCAGCTATCTTGCCAACTCCGGCATTGCATCCACACGTCTCGCCTCGCAGGGAATACCTATGGCCGACTATGTGGCTTCCAACGACACTCCCGAAGGTCGTGCTCAGAACCGTCGTGTAGAAATCTACATCTCGGCCAACCAGCAGATGATCGAGCAGGCCAACGCCGGCACACTCCGCTAATATAATTAAGTCTGACAAAACGTATCGCGCCGGAAAGTTCGACTTCCCGGCGCGATTATTTTTCTACGAAGGAGTTTATTTGCTTGCGGCTTCGTCGGCTGCCTCGGCAGCTTCTGCGGCCTGGTCTTCCTTGATCTCGTTTTCCTTGAATTCTTTCACACCTGCGGCAATGAGCATATTGTACCAGGTGAAAAGTTTGCGGATATCGGAGTTATATACGCGCTCGCGGTCGAAATCGGGGAGGATGGTGGCGAAGAAGTCGCGCATGTCGTCGTCGGAGGCAAATGCCTTGATCTCGATGGGCTCGCCGTTCTTCACCGTGTATATTTTCTCGAAGATTTCGGGCAGGGGCTCGTCGCCGTGCTCGGTATACATTGTTATGTCGGCGAGCGACATTACGCGTTCGTGGGGGTAGGTGGGAGTGCGCTTGCCGGTTTGGAGCGACTCTACCACCAGAGAGTTCTTACCTCTGCTGAGTAGACGGTAAAGACCGGGCTTGCCGGAGATTGAGATAATGCCTTTTAACATCGTATTTGAAATCATATTAATGTTTGCGGATGCAAAATTAACAATTAGCGTCGAATTTTGCATTAAAAATTCGTAACTTTGTAGTCTTAAAAACGCGCGGCGGATCCACAAAACCTTCCGCAATCTTGCCAAGCGCGAATGTAAGGAATATGTAATGTCTTGACATACAAATTTAAAACATATTGCAAGGCCAAAAAGTTGGATCCGCTGCAATGTAAGTGAAAGAAACTACGATGGGATTATTTTTGAAATATCTGATACAGCTTATACTCTCTCCCGGCAATGCCTGGGAAGATTTGGCCCACGACGACCCCGAGCCGGAGGCGCTTCTCCACGAGGGTTACTATCCGCTGCTTGGAGTGGCCTCGGCAACGGCATTCTTTGGAATGTTATATCATGGCGCGGGACTGTCGCAGGTACTCGTGACGGCATTGACCATATTCGGTATATACTTCGTGGCCGTATATATAGGCAAGCT
This sequence comes from uncultured Porphyromonadaceae bacterium, assembly GCA_902475285.1. GTDB lineage: Bacteria > Bacteroidota > Bacteroidia > Bacteroidales > Muribaculaceae > CAG-873. Next base: position 5,824 of record CABRZA010000056.1, on the reverse strand, counting down.
GCTCTTCGGTTTATACTTCGAGCGTACGGCAGGAGTGGAACTCGACCGGCGCCGCGCCATGCAGTACATAATATCCGGCCTCGGGCTCATGCTTCTCTTCCAGATAGTCGAGAACTTGTTGCCCTGGAATTTGTTGATACTTAAATTGATGCCCATCTACATCATCGTAGTGCTGTCGAAGGGCAGCGGCTTTCTCGGTGCGGGCGAAGTATCGCACATGCGCCTTACTGCACTTGCCGGCGCAACGCTTGTAGTGATACCGATGGTGATTTATTACTTTATTTTGATGCTGATATAATGAAACAGAAAGAGATAAACATCAAGAACCGTCGCGCGACGTTCGACTATGAGATAATCGAAACCTTTACCGCTGGCCTCGTGCTCACCGGCACGGAGATAAAAAGCATACGCGCCGGACATGCATCGCTGGTCGACACCTTTTGTTATGTCACAGCGCAGGGCGAGGTTTGGGTAAAGAACATGAATATAGCCACATATTTCTACGGCACCTACAACAATCACGAGGCACGGCGCGACCGAAAGCTTCTCCTCAACAAAAAGGAGATAGCCAAGCTGATGAAAAGCGGACGCGACGCCGGATATACAATAGTGCCGCTACGGCTTTTTGTGAGCGAGCGTGGTTATGCAAAGCTCGTTATCGGTATAGCCCGTGGCAAGAAGGAATACGACAAACGTGAAGCCATCAAGGAACGAGACGACAAGCGCTCGCTGGCGCGTCTGATGCAAAAATAGTATGATTTATCCCGAAAGTCTGGAAAAGAAAATAGGTTTCGACGGTGTCCGCAGCTCGGTGGCGGCTCTCTGCGCCGGTGCGCCAGGCAAAGAACGTTGCGAAGCCATGACATTCATGACCGACTGCCGCACAGTGCGCCGCGAGCTCGAGCGAACGGCCGAGATGTTGCGCATAATATCGAGCGACGACGGCTTCCCGAGCGGCAATTCCAACGACTGCCGACGCATGCTCTATGCACTCCGCGTGCCCGGCAGCTGGGTGGAGGCCGACGAACTCTCTGCCTTGCGCTCGTCGATAGCCACGCTGTCGCAAATCGCGCTTTTCTTCTCGAAACTGCGCAAAGACGACGGTACGTCGCCATACCCCGAGCTCGACAGTCTGGCGGCCGACATAGCTGCTTTCCCCGAGATTACCCGCGCAATCGACAAAGTGCTCGACGCACACGGAGAGATAAAGGACAACGCCTCGCCTGAGCTTACCACTATCCGCCGATCGATGTCGTCGGCGCAGGCCGGTATAAGCGCCGCCATGCGGCGTGTCATGGCCCAGGCTGTGAGTCAGGGCATAATCGACGCCGATGCTTCGCCGTCGGTTCGCGACGGACGTCTGGTCATACCTGTAGCCCCGATGCACAAGCGCAAGATTTCGGGCATCGTGCACGACGAGTCGGCATCGGGCAAAACCGTCTACATCGAGCCGGCCGAGGTTGTCGAGGCAAACAACCGTTTGCGTGAGCTCGAGATGGAAGAACGCCGCGAAATAACGCGTATCCTCCAAACTCTTGCCGACATAATACGCCCCAATATCGACGATTTGCTCGACGGCTTCGAATTGCTCGGAATCTTCGATTTCATATACGCCAAGGCCAAATATGCCAAAAGTGTCGACGCCGAAATGCCCGCGCTTGAGACCGAGCCTGAGATGGACTGGTACGGCGCACGTCATCCCGGACTGCTTCAATCATTGGCTCGCCAGGGCAAGGAAATTGTGCCGCTCGATATTCAGCTCAATGCCGACCGGCGCATTCTCGTTGTATCGGGACCTAACGCCGGCGGCAAATCCGTAACGCTCAAAACGGTGGCTGTGGTGCAGTATATGCTTCAATGCGGTCTGCTTCCGACGGTGTATTCTAATTCGCGGATGGGAATGTTCGAAAGCATCTTCATCGACATCGGCGACGACCAGTCGATAGAAGATGATCTCAGCACATATTCGTCGCATCTGCGGAACATGAAATATTTCCTCAGCCACGGCAATGCGCATACACTTATCCTTATCGACGAATTCGGCAGCGGCACAGAGCCCCAGATTGGCGGCGCCATAGCGCAGGCTCTTCTCAAACAGTTCAATGCAAAGGGTATGTGGGGAGTCATCACCACGCACTATCATAACCTGAAACAATTCGCCGATGAGACTCCCGGCCTGGTGAACGGCTCGATGCTCTACGACCGTCAGGCCATGCGGCCGCTGTTCAAGCTAACGATAGGCCACCCCGGAAGCTCGTTCGCCATAGAGATAGCGCGCAAGACGGGACTGCCCGACGACATCATAGCCGATGCCCGCGAGATTGTGGGAAGCGACTATGTGAACATGGACAAATATCTGCTCGACATAGCCCGCGACCGCCGATATTGGGAGAACAAACGAGCCGACATCCGCCGCAAAGAGAAGGAAGTCGACGAGATTCTTGCCAAGTATTCCGATGCGGCCGAGAATCTGCGCCGTCAGCGCAACGAAATCATAGGCGAAGCAAAGCAGGAAGCACGACGCATTCTCGACTCGTGCAACGCCGCCATTGAGCGTACCATACGCGACATCCGAACTTCTCAGGCCGATAAAGAAGCCACACGCAAGGCTCGCCGCGACCTTGAAGAAAGCCGCAAGGCCCTCACGGATGAGTCGGAGGCCTCACATCCGCTTCTCGACAAAGTAAAAAAGCCTAAGACACGCACCCCCAAACAGGCAGTCCCCGACGATATACGACCTCTTGCCGTAGGCGACAACGTGGTGCTCGATGGTGGCAACGTAGTGGGTACGATCGATGCCATCGAGGGCAAGGAAGCTCAGGTGGTATTCGGCCAAATGCGCACCACCGTGAAGCTCAATCGACTGAAACGGACCATACGCAAGGCGCAGAGCGGTGCGTCGGCACCGACGAAAGTCTCGTCGGAACTTCAGGACGCCGGTCGCCAGCGACAGCTTGAGTTCAGCAACGAAATCGACCTCCGCGGCATGCGTGCCGACGAAGCCGTGCAGGCTGTGATGTATTACATCGACGATGCAATACAGTATAGTGCAGGGCGTGTGCGCATACTTCATGGCACCGGCACGGGCGCTCTCCGACTTTATATCCGTCGATACCTCGACACCGTAGCCGCCGTCAAGAATTACCACGACGAAGACGTGCGTTTCGGTGGTGCGGGCATCACGGTGGTCGAACTTGAATAATTTTCTACAATAGATACATGCTCAAAAATTTGTTTCTTGTCTTCGCCAAAATAGGAGCCTTTACATTCGGAGGCGGTTGGGCGATGATAAGCATCATAGAGCGCGAGGTTGTCGACAAGCGCCACTGGCTCGACCGTAACGAGTTTCTCGACTTGCTTGCGGTGGCACAGTCGCTGCCGGGCATCCTGGCGGTCAATATCTCGGTGGTCGTGGGCGACAAACTCCGCGGACTGAAAGGCGCAATAGCCGCAGCAGCAGGCACAATAACTCCGTGCTTCCTGATTATATTGATGATAGCCATGTTCCTCACTCCCGAGACTATCATATCCAATCCGACGTTGACCGCCATATTCAAAGGTATTCGTCCGGTAGTTGTGGCGCTCATTGTTGCGCCCGTATTCACCACGGCGAAATCGGCCGGAATAGGATGGAAGATGGCATGGATACCGGCACTTGTGGCGCTGATGATATGGTCGAAGCTACCCGTTGTTTCCAACCCTATACTTTATATTGTGGCCGGTGGGGCTGCGGGATATTATTTCGCCATGAAGGCTCATAAACGACTTGGCAAGGAGGAAAAAGAATGATTTATCTGCGACTGATATGGAGCTATCTTAAAATAGGCTTCTTTGGCTTCGGCGGAGGCTACGCCATGCTTGCCCTCATAGAGAACGAAATCGTCACGCCCGGATGGATCACCCAACAGATGTTCACCGATATTGTGGCAATTTCTCAAATGACTCCAGGTCCAATCGGTATCAATTCCGCCACATACATAGGCTACGTTGCCCCCGCCGCATCTTCGCCTGCGCTCTCGTCGCCGATTTTCGGCATTCTGGGCTCGCTCCTGTGCACATTGGTGGTAGTTATACCGTCGTTTGTGTTGGTGCGCTATGCGGGCCATTATATTGCACGTCATCGCGAAAGTGTTGCCCTTAAAGGCATCTTCGGAGGCCTGCGGCCTGTGGTGATTGGATTGATAGCATCGGCCGCGTTGATTCTTATGGACGAATCGAACTTCGGCTCAACGGCGCCCGACATCACCAAAAGTATCATTTTGGCTGCCGTTGCTCTTGCCGCCACCCTTTTTACGAAAATACATCCTATACTTCTCATAATGGCCGCAGGAATAATCGGATGGCTTATTTTTTGATTACCAATGACCTACGAAGAAACACTCGAATATATATACTCTCAGGTGCCGATGTTCCAGAATCGTGGGGCCGGGGCCTATAAACCGGGCCTCGATACCACGCGGCGTCTTGCCGAAGCGTGGGGAAACCCGGAGAAAGCACTGCGTTGCATACATATCGCCGGTACCAACGGCAAAGGTAGTACCGCAAGTCTTATCGCCGCTGTATTGCAGTCGGCAGGCTATCGCACCGGCTTGTATACGTCGCCACATCTGCTCGATTTCGGCGAACGTATACGTGTCGACGGAAAGATGATCGATCGTGACTTCGTTGTGCGCTTCGTCGAAGAATATCTTGCCGACGAAAACTTGACTGCATTGAAACCCTCGTTCTTCGAACTCACCACCATTATGGCGTTCAAATGGTTCGAGGAGAGTAGGGTAGATGTCGCTGTAATTGAAACCGGCCTCGGTGGGCGTCTCGACTGCACCAATATCATTAATCCCGACCTTTCTATAATCACAAATATCTCGCTCGACCATATGGCGCTTCTTGGCAATACCGAAGAGGCCATTGCAGTAGAAAAAGCCGGTATCATCAAGCCCGGTGTACCCGTGGTGATTGGCCGCGCGGAAGGCGAAGTGCTGAAAGTGTTCGAGATAAAAGCATCCGAGGAGCATGCACCCTTGGTGCTGGCCTCCGAGCAAGAATGCTTTACCGATGTCCGGCATGCTCCTCAGGATATGGAGTATAGCGAAACGGAGTGGGGGACTATCAGTGGCGAATTAACTGGCGCCTGTCAGGTTGAGAATGCCCGTACAGTCCTCACCGCTCTCCACATCCTTGCCAAAGACTTCCCCGCAATATCGGCCCAAGCGGTAGCCAACGGCTTTGCCCACGTATGCGAGCTTACGGGCCTTGCTGGCCGTTGGATGGAGGTGTCAAGCCATCCTGTGCGTGTAATTTGCGATACAGGGCACAATATCGGCGGTTGGGAATGGCTCGGCAAATCGCTCGAAGAAATAGCAAATTCAGGCAAGCTTGCAATGGTCATTGGATTTGTCAACGATAAAGACCTCAGCTCCGTGATGGAATGTATGCCCCGCAATGCCAAATACTATTTTGTTTCTCCGTCGGTCGAACGGGGCCGGCAAGCGGAGTCCACGGCCTCAATAGGAGCGGAACACGGCTTGCTCGGTAATGCTTATCCCACCGTCGCCGAAGGCTTTGCGGCTGCAAAGGCAGACGCAGAGGAGGGGAGTACAATCTTCGTTGGAGGCAGTACTTTTGTTGTGGCAGATTTCTTGAAAATTATTTGTAATCATTTCCATGAGCAACGTTAAGGCATCCGAAGTACTGGCTTCTCTGGCTCTGTTTGCCGACTACAAGCAACGGGAAATATTGATGCGTTTCTTCAAAACCGGCCCCGGACAATACGGCGAAGGCGACAAGTTCTTCGGAATAAAAGTGCCCGTGACACGCCAAATTG
>CABRZA010000055.1 GCA_902475285.1 uncultured Porphyromonadaceae bacterium | reverse complement strand
ATGCTTTATAACCACTACAATGCAATTGTGTTTGGTATTTTATAAATATTTCAGGGTTTTTAGAAAATTATGCAACAGTGTTAATTCTGCGAACAATCCGCCCACCCCGTTGTTTATTAAGTATCGAAACACCAAATAAACACTATTGGAATAATTATGGAACAGAAAAGTATAAAAGGAACCCGAACGGAGCACAATCTTCTGGCTTCCTTCGCCGGCGAGAGCCAGGCACGCTCGCGCTACACTCTCTTCGCCGAAAAAGCCCGTGAGGAAGGCTACGAGCAGATAGCTGCCGTATTCCTCGAAACGGCCGAGCAGGAACTCAGCCATGCCCGTCGCTTCTTCTCAATGCTCGAGGGTGGCACGGTCGAAATTACCGCCGCCTATCCTGCCGGTGTCGTCGGCGACACCGCAAAGAACCTTGCCGAAGCTGCCGCCGGCGAACGCGAGGAGTGGGGCGAACTCTACGAGAGCTTCGCCAAGACGGCACAGGAGGAAGGATTCCCGCAGATTGCCAACCTCTACCGCCTCATAGCAAAGGTGGAGCAGATGCACGAACAGCGCTACCTCAAGCTCCTCGAACGCCTCGAAAACGGTCGCGAGTTCGAAGAACCCGAACCCATCGAGTGGATGTGCCGCAAGTGCGGATTCACCATCACTGCCAAATCCGCGCCAAAACGATGCCCCGTATGCGGCATGGACCAAGGCTGGTTCGAACGCCGCCCCACCAACTATTGACCCTCTTATTCACCGTATTTTCACACTTTTGCCCCAAAACGCCGCGCTCCCAGCCGAGTGCGGCGTTTTATTAACAATAGTTAAAATCAATATGCCCGATTAAACTATATAGCCCTTTTCGGCGTCAAAGATAACGAACGGATAAGAAAAGAGCCCATTATTCCGACACCAAAGCACCAACAGTCGGCAAACAGCTTAACATCCGTAAGCCCGAACGAATAATCTACATTAAAATATCAACTACTTTATCTCTCGAATTATGAAGAAAATTATCATGGCAATTGCCCTTGGCGCAGCCGGCATCGGCGCAGCCTTCGCAGCCCAGCCCGCAGCTACCACCGAAAACAACACCTGCAACGCAACCGCTCAGTGCACCGCACAGCACGGCTGCCGCGCCGACGCTCCCAAGTGCTCGCCCTTCGAAGGCCTCAACCTCACCCCCGAGCAGCAGGCTAAGATCGACGACCTCCGCAAGACCTGCACCGAGCAGCGTCAGCAGGCCCGCGCCGATCGCAAGAAGGCCGACGCCGACCGCCGTCAAACTCGTGAAAACGGCCGCCGCGACATGCTCGCCAAAATAAAGGAAATCCTCACCCCCGAGCAGTACGTCACCTTCCTCGAAAACAACTTCGTCAACGCCGGCAACAAGCCTGGAAAAGGTGGCAAAGACGCAGCCCGAATGAACCGCGGCCACCGCCACTGCCACGACAAAGCTAAAGCCGACCGCAACCGCGACCGTAAATAACATCCGCACAACCTCACAAAATCACCCCTACCGCCTCAGCGCCAGGGGTGATTTATTTTTATGTTCCAGTGCGTATTGCTCTTGCGGTCGGCCCCAGCCGCCGCCGGGACGGTTGCCGCCGCCCGACCCATAATTGGAGAGGGTAACATTGCTGCCACCGCTCACGGTAACACCCGATTTGAGCGTCGTCGTACCGCTCGTCGACACCACAAGAGGGCTGCCTCCACCTGTAGGCGTCTTGAATGCCAGGGCCACGTTGCTGCCGTTGTAAAGGGCATACCATGTTCCATTGTTCCACGACGTCGTCGAATAGTCGCCGGCATATGCATCCACACCCAGTGCAAGCCCGTAAGTATAGTGACCGAAATCGCCGACACACTCGGTTTTTCAAGCAAGGCAGCCTTCTGCCGTTTCTTCCGCCGCATCAACGGCATCACGCCCACCGAATATCGGAGCTTCTGAGCCGCCCACTCAGCGATTTTCCGATTTTTTGCCCGGCGCCGTCACATTTCGCATATTTACTCCGTCGTAGAAGTATGAAAGGCTTAGAAGAGATATTTCGCGAACGATATGTGTCGCAGAGCAGCGCGCTTTTCGCCGTGGCAAGAGCCATCGTCGGAAACGACGACGATGCCGCCGACGTCGTGCAGGAAGCCATGATAAAAATATGGCGCCGCGGACCCGCACTCATCTCCGTCGACAATCCCGCCGCCTATGCCGTCAGCGTGGTCCGCACCTCGGCAATCGACCTCATCCGCTCCCGACGCGACTCCGTAGGCATCGACGCTCTGACAACCCACTCCGACACCGACGCGCAACCCGACTTCGACACTGCCGACACCATCGACCGCATCATCGACTCCCTCCCCGAGCGCCAGCAGACCGTCATCCGCCTCAGCGCCTACGGCGGATGCCCCAACGACGAAATTTCCTCCCTCACAGGCCTCTCGCCCGACAACGTCCGCCAGCTACTCAGCCGCGCGCGTCGCAAATTGAAAGAAATATACACCAAAATATCCGAAGCATGAACACCCCCTTGGATATCACCGACATACGCCGCCTGCTCCACAAGTGGTACGACGGCACCGCCACTCCCGACGAAGCCACCGCGCTCGAGCAATGGTTCGTCGACCGCGACGACATCCCCGCCGACCTCCGGGCCGACGCCGCGCTCTTCCGCGCCATCGCCACCGGCCGACGCGAGGCCGACGACGACGTTCCCTCCGACCTCGAGCAGCGCATCCTCCGCGCCACCGTCGGCCGCCGTCCGCAGAATATATTCCGGCAACGCCTGTCGGCAGCAGCCGCTGTCGCACTTCTCCTGCTTGCCGGCGCTGCACTCCTCTTCGTTCCGGCCCCGAAGGCAATCGAGTCCGAGACATATGCCGAAGTCGAAGCCGACCCATATATCGAACTCACCGACTCAGCCCAAGTGGCGCAAACCACCCTCATGGCCCTCGCCCAAATCGACCGCTCAATGCGCCACGCCGCCCGCGGAATAACAAAAGCCGAACAAATAATCAACAACTAAAAATCTATGCGACGCAACATCATCATCGCCCTCATCCTGGGCATCATGGCCATCCTCCCCACAAGCTGCATCGGCCAGGCAAAAGTATTCAAAGAAGTGGCCGCGCTACCCAACGTCACATCGGTCTACATCGGCAAAGCCGCCATGCGCCTCGGCATGGCAGCCGCTATGATGGACGGCGAAATCGCCGCCATGAAAGCCATCAAAGACATCAACTCACTCGAAGTGATAAACTGCGACCACGCCGCCACCATCCCCGAAGCCACACGCCTCGCCGACAAGACCATCGAACACCTCAACCTCGAACTCCTCGTCGACACGCAGGAAGACCGCGAACACACCGCCATCTACGGCGGCGTAGCCGACGACGACCACCCCGACATAATCCACAATCTATTGATCTACAACACCGAACCCGGCGAGCTGAACCTCGTCTTCATCAAAGGCAAAATCAACGTCGCCGAACTCATGAAAGAATACTGCGACTGACCGCCCGCAAAAATACTGCACATAAGGACATCGGAAAGCCTCCTTCCTATGTCCTTATGTTTTTATGGCGAAAGGGAAGATTTTTATGTTCTGCGACACATTATGGCCTTTGAGGGTTGCAGAAATGATTTTTATTCGTAACTTTGCCGTCGTATAGACTTCCCTGTTCGAATCTATCGAGTCGTAAAATGCCTGCCATAGTTTACTTGTATCCTCTCGTAATCCATATCGACGGCAGGCGCACACTCACCAGCAGAACAGGCGGCACATCCGAAATAGCCGGAAATAAAGTAGGGTCAACCATCTAATACACACAGCCATGAAAGTTGTAAAAGTTAAGAAAGCTAACACCAAGGCTGCGGGTTGCTGCGACTGCTTCGGTGGCGGCTGCCGTTGCAACGACTGATTAACTCCTTAATCATCAAGGGCGCTCCGCAAGGGTCGTTCCGAGCGGAGTGCTCTTTATTTTCCAAACCTTAGTCTGCCCATGGCCTTCCGCCTGCCCGAAACTGAAATCTTCATCCTGCCCCACACCTCGGAGTGGTCGATAGTCTACGCGCCTCTCACGGGTGAACTGTGCCTCGTCGACAAAGCATCTGCCGACGCGCTAATGGCCACCGACCCGCAGGCATATCCTCCTGAGGCAAAAGGACTTATAGCGAACCTCAGCGCTTCCCGCCCATCGCTCGAACGCAATCCGCCCATCGAACGCACCACTAAACTCTCCCTTATCCCCAACAACATCTGCAACCTCCGCTGCTCCTACTGCTATTCGGCCGCCGGACGCAACAACAGCGTCATCGCCGACGCCGACCTTGTAGCCGGGCTGCGCTGGTTCGTCGACAAAGAGCGAACCCACGCCGCACCGCTCTCCATATTCATCACCGGCGGCGGCGAACCCCTCGCCACCTGGCCCGTGACATCGAAAGCCATAAGCCTCGCCCGTGAGCTCGCCGACAGCCAGGGCATCGCCCTCCATATAGCCCTCATTACCAACGGCACCCTCCTCTCACCCGACAAGATTTCTTTCCTCAAAGACAAGGGCTGCTCCGTAGGCGTGTCGTTCGACGTTCTTCCCGACGTGCAGAACGCCAACCGAGGCCACTACGAAGTGGTGGACCGCAATATACGAGCGCTCCTCGACGCCGGCATCCGCACGATGGTCAACTCCACCATCATCCCTTCCTCGGTCGAGCGCATCGAAGAGATGGTCGGCACCGTCGCCGACCGCTATCCGGGCCTGGCACAGTACACCGTAGAGCCGGCCACCGGCACCGACCTCTTCGGCACTCCCGAAGCCATGCGGCGCTTTTACGACGCATTTCTCTCCAACTATTTCAAAGCCAAAGACATATCCTTGCGCCGCGGCGTACCTCTCCGCTTCACCTTCGACGACTCCCTCCGAGGCGTCACCGCACGCCACTGCCCGGGCAAGTTCGCCCTCACCCCTTCGGGCCGCATATCGGTATGCCACTTGGTGTCGTCGCCTGCCGAGCCACGCTTCGGCGAGTGCGTCTACGGCCGCGTGGCCGACGGCGAAGTCCGCATCGACCGCCGGCGCTTCGGCGAACTCTACTCCCGCAATGTCGGCGCCTACCCCGAGTGCGCCGACTGCGTGGCCAAATGGAGCTGCGGCGGCGAATGCTTCACACGCCGCTCCACCTACGCCCCCGAATTCCTGGCCGAAGTATGTCGCTTCAACCGAGCTGTTATTGAGCGACTTATAAAAGAAGAAATAAGCCATGCCCACCAAGCTCAGTGACCTCCGCATCTACGACCTCGGCCCCGTCGACGCCGACGGACGCCGCCTGCTCTACGTCCCCTTGGCCGACAGCAGCGCCTTAGTCGACGCCGCCGAGCTAAGCCTCCTCCAAGCCGTAGCCGAGGGCACTTGCGACGATGCCGAAGCCGCCGACACCCTCCGCCAACTCTCGGAGCACGAGCCCGTTGCACGCATACGTTCCGTGGCCGACTTCCGCAACCTATCCATCCTCCCCACCAACGCCTGCAATTTCGCCTGCTCCTACTGCTACTCGGCCCGCAGCCGTTCACCCCAAACTCTCTCATGGCCGCAGGTGGAGCGCGCAATAGGTTGGTTCATAGGTATCGAACGCCCGGCCCCGGTTCCTCTCCATATCACCCTCTTCGGCGGTGGCGAACCCATGCTCTGTTGGGAAAGCATCGTCCGCCCGGCCATAGAGCTTGTGGAGGAGCTGCGCAAAGACTACCCGGCGCCGATACACATCACCCTGATAACCAACGGGTCTATCCTCCCCGCCGACTTCGCCGACATCTGCCTCCGCGCACGCATCGACCTCGCCGTCTCCTTCGAGCTCCTCCCCGAGCTTCAAAACGCCCAGCGCCGCAACTACGACCGCGTGCTCGCCAACCTCCGCGCGCTCCTCACGGCCGGTGTCGTCCCGGCTATAAACTCGGTGATAACCGACCTCGCCGTCAACCGCATGCCCGACATGGTGCGTGCCGCCGCCCGCGACCTCCCCGGCGTGCGCTATCTCGCCTTCGAGCCTGCCACCCAGCCGCATACTCCCGAGTTCTACCGCGCCTTCACCGACGGCTTCCTCGAAGCCCGCGACCTGGCCGAAGCCAAAGGCATGATGCTCAGCACCTCGGTGCTGCGCAACTGCGATGTCACCGTCGAGCGCTATTGCGCCGGCGAGCTCGCCCTCGCTCCCGCCGGCGACCTCACCCTCTGCCCCTGCATCTCCGCTCCCGACCAAAGCGGCTACGACCGATGGACCTACGGCCGCGTCACCGACGATGGCGTTGAAATCGACACCGAGCGCCTCGCGCGCCTCCTCGCCCTCGACGTCGACAGCCAGCCCTGGTGCCGCGACTGCTTCGCACGCTATAACTGCGGCGGAGGATGCATCAACAACACCGCCGAGCGAGGCAACAAACCCGACGCCGCCTACTGCGACTTTTTCCGTAACTTCCTCCGACGCGTCATCCTAACCCGCACGCTATGAACAACCTACGCCTACACAATATATTCGCCCTGCCCCTCGACGATTTTTCCTCGCGCCACGACGTGCGCCTGCTCTACGCCCCGCTTGCCGGCGTTTGCTCGCTCGCCAGTACCGACGAAATCGAGTGTCTCGACAAGGACGTCGACACCTATCCCGACTGCCCCTCGGCCCATGCGCTCGAGCCCTTTATGCAAGGCTCGCCAGAGCAGGCCAAGGCCAACGCCGTCGCCACTGCCTACGACTTCCTCCAACTCTACATCCTTCCGAGCTTCAAGTGCAACTTCGCCTGCTCCTACTGCTTTTCGGCAATGGGCCGCGCCACCGAAGAGATAAAGCCCGAACAACTCCTGGCAGTAATCGATTTCTTCGTCGACCGCCGGCGCATCGACAGCGAGTTCCTCTCCATATCCTACCTCGGCGGAGGCGAGCCCACACTGTCGTGGGACATCGTCCGCCAGGGCATCGAGCGTGCCGACGAGCTCGCCAAAACTCAGGGCATCAAGATATTCCACACCATCGTAACCAACGGCTCGCGCCTCACACCCGACATGGTCGACTTCCTCCGCGACCACGACGTGCTCATCCGCGTATCGTTCGAGATTCTGCCCGACATCCAGGCCCTCCAGCGCGGACAGTACGAACGCGTTGCCGAAGGCCTCAGCCTCGCCGGCGAGCGCGGCGCGCGCCATATGGTACGCTCCATGATAACGCCCGACAACGTGGAGCGCCTCGAAGAGATGATTCTCACGCTCCACCGCGAGTTCCCGGCGGTGAAGTCGGTGCTCTTCGACCCCATAACATCCTCCGACACCTTCCACGACGTCGACGTAACCACGCGATTCTACGACAACTACATCCGTCATTTCCTCGCCGCACGCGAGTTGGGCAAAACTCTCGGCATCGACGTGGGCTGCGCCACGCTGCGCAACCTCGACCTTATCGTCGACCGCTACTGCGCCGGCGAGTTCTGCCTCACGCCCGACGGCGCACTGACGATATGCCACCAAGTATCGTCGCCCCGCGAGAAGGACTTCGACGACTTCGTCTACGGCCGCGTCGGCGTCGACGGTAGCCTCGACATCGACCGCGAGAAATTCCTCCGCCTCAAATCGCGCTACACCGTATACGACAACCCGCGCTGCAATCACTGCGACGTGCGGTGGACCTGCGGCGGAGGCTGCACCCAGCAGCGCCGCCAGTACACCGACGACATCCTCGACATAACATGCCGGGCCGAGCGCCGCCTCACCACCGCTTTCCTCCTGGAGCGCCTCGCCGACGGAGCCGACATTGCCCGAATGATAGCCAGCTATGACGCCGACTGAACCATCCATACCCCTCCTCAATGCCATGGGGTTCTACGCCGTGGCCCACGGCGAGCGGCTTCTGCTCTACGCCCCTCTTGCCGGCGTCACGGCCGAAACCGACGCCGACGAGCTCCTGGATTGGGAATACGCCGCCCAGGGCGGAAATTTCCCCGACGAGCTCAGTAACCTAATAGCCGCTCATTCGCGCCGGGCCCCCGGCCCCGACGACATCGAATCGATTTCGATACTCATCAACCAAAAGTGCAACTTCACCTGCCGCTACTGCTACTCAGCCGGCGGCCGCAGCAAAGCCGAACTGCCCGACGAGCTCTTCGAACCGCTTACAGAATGGTTCGTAAGCCGACGGCGCCTCGCAGCCTCGGGGGCCGACGAGCTAAGCGTCACCTTCTCGGGCGGAGGCGACCCGACGCTCTCCATGCCCAAGGTAAGGCGCCTCATCGGCATGTTCCGCGCCCGAGCCGCCGCCGAGGGCATGCCCCTGCGCGTGGGTATGGTATGCAACGGCTCGCTGCTCGCCGAGGCCGACATCGACTTCATCGCCGCTAACATCGACGACATGGTCGTCTCCTTCGACGTCCTCGAAGACGTCCACAACGCCCAGCGCTCGCACTATGCCGTCGTGGCCGACACCATCCGCACCCTCTGCGCGCGCGGTATCGACGTAGGCCTCCGCTCCACCGTCACGGCACTAAACGTCAATCGCTTGACCGAAACTGTCGAAGAACTCCACCGCAGCTTCCCCGCCTGCCGCAGACTTGCAGCCGAAGTTGTTCTGTCGCCCGAGCTGTGGCCTTCCTACGACGCTCTCCGCGAGTTCTACGACACTTTTGCCGAAGAATATTTCAACGCACGCAAGCGGGCCAAGGAGTTGGGCATTGAGCTCGGGAACACCATCGAGCTCTCGGCCGATGGCGTGAAGTCGCGCGCCTGCGTCGGCAAGGTCGTCGTTACCCCCGAAGGACGCCTCACGGCATGCTCGCGTGTGGCCACCGAGGGCGACACTGCCTTCAACCACTTCGTTTTCGGCGAGTTGACTCCCGACGGCGTGGCGTGCGACTACGACCGCTACGCCGAAATTATGGCCGACAACGCCTACTCGCACCCCGAGTGCCGAAGCTGCTTCGCCCGCTGGCACTGCGGCGGAGGATGCTCCCTGGCACGTCGCCTCTACTCTCCCGAGGCCATGCGCCTCCACTGCCGGCTCACGCGGCAGATACTCAAAAAACGACTTTTCGATGAATTGGATTGACCGATACCAAATAAGCATATACGCAGGTCGAACTCCCGACGAGAAAGTGCTTCACTCGCCGCTTGCCCGACGGCAGGCCGTGGTTAAGACCGACTGGTTCGACGCCGTAAAGGACCGCGACGACGCTCCCGCCGAGATGCGCGGACTCACCGACTACATTCCTTTCGCCGACCGGCCCCACGTAGCCTTGCCCGCCGACTACACCCTCCTCACCGTCCTCCCCAACAACCGCTGCAACTTCGCCTGCTCATACTGCTATTCGGCCGGCAGCCGCAACACCGCCGAAATCGAGCCCGACGTCCTCCGCATGGCCATCGACTATTTCATCGACACCAAGCGTACGCGCCCCTCGCGCCGCAAGCTCACCGTCTCATTCATGGGCGGAGGCGAGCCCATGCTGTCGTGGCCCACCGTGCGCAACGGCATAACCTACGCCATTGGGAAAGCCGAAAAAGAAGGCGTCGAAGTAGCCTTCCGAATCGTTACCAACGGCTCCATCCTCACCGACGAGCAAATTGAGTTCATCCTCAACCATCGCATCGGCCTCAGCATCTCGTTCGAGGTGCTCCCCGAGGTGCAGAACCTCCAGCGCAAGAACTTCGGAACAGTGCAGGCCAACCTCCGCCGCGCACTCGCCGCCGGCATCGACACCTAGCTCAACGTCACCGTAACCAAGCACAACGTCCGCCGCATGGCCGAAACCTACGACACCATGCGGCGCATCTACCCGGGTGTGAAAAACGCCATGTTCGAGCCCGTTACGGCACAGAACCTATTCGACACGCCGGCCGACATGGAAGACTTCTACAACGCCTATCTCGAAGGCTTTATGGAAATATACCGCCGAGGGCGCGCCGACGGCGTGGCCATTACCTCATTCCCTTACCTCCGCACTGTTTATCCCCTGCGGCGCGCATGTCCCGGCGAGTTCTGCGTCACGGCCGAAGGCTTCCTTACGGGGTGCTACTGCGTGGCCACGGCGGCCCATCCGCTCTTCGGCCGCACGCACTACGGCAACGTCTACCGCGACATCGTGAAACTCGACATGGAAACATACCGTGACCTCACGGAGTGCAACGTCGACACCAACCCCGAGTGCGCCGCCTGCTCCGCACGCTGGAACTGCGGCGGCGGTTGCTTCCATCTTGTCAATTCCTACGACCTCGAATACCGCGATGCCGTGTGCCGCTTCACGCGTCGCTTCGTCGAGGCTATAACCCGATACAGAGCTTATTATGAATCTTGATATAACACTCGACACCATAGAGCGACTTTCGCCGCTTTGGGGACCGTCGGGACGCGAAGGACGTGTACAGAAAAGACTCTCCGAAATCCTCGACATGGAGGGCTTTGATGTCGTCGGCGATGCGCAGGGCAACCTTTTCACACGCCCGTGCGGCAAAGGAGTCATGACCTGCGCCCTGGTGGCCCATGCCGACGAAATCGGCATACAGATTACCTCCGTCGAAGAGCCCGGCATAGGCCGATTCCGAAAGCTCGGCGGCCTACGCTCCACATCGCTCGCGGGGCAACGCATCAAGTTCGTAACCGACGACGGCAAGGAGGTCGACGGCATAGTCTGCGCCGACCCCATGCAGGACAACGGCACCGACACAGGCCTGCTCATCAAGACTTCCGACCTTTGGGTCGACATCGGAGCCCAATCGGCCGCAGACTTCGAACGACAACTCCCGGTGGGTACATTCGGCGCCTTCGACAATGAGACAATCCACCGCCTTTCATCCTATCGCCTCTGCGGCAAAGCTCTCGACGACCGTTGCGGAATCGGAGTTGCCCTCGCTGCCCTGAGAGCCTGCAAGAAGTTCGACATCGACCTCGTCATGGTGTCGACGGTGCAGGAAGAGCTCAGTCTATACGGAGCAAAGGCCCTCCCGCTCGACCTCGACGCAGCAATCGTAATCGACGTCGACTTCGCCGGCGACACTCCTTCGGCCCTTGCCGAAAACACCCCGCTCGCCCTCGGCGAAGGCCCTGGCCTGTGCGTGTCGGCCGACTCCTCGCCCGTGCTCCTCGCCATGGCGCGCAGCGCCGCAAAGGAAAAGGGCATACCCGTGCAGATCACTACCGGGCGCAATCTATCGGGAGGCACCGATGCCGCAGCTCTCCGCCTCAAACGCGCCACTGCAACCCTCAACATCAACATCCCACTGCGCAACATGCACACGGCCAACGAGATTGTCGACATCCGCGACCTCGACGCCGCCGCGAGCCTCGCCGCAGAAGTTGTCGAACGGCTGTCGAAGCTCCGCAGCCCTGCCGACCTCGTGCCATGGAAATGAATATACCAACCGTCCTCCTGGTGGTGCCGCGCTACTTCTCCACCGATCTCTACGGCTACATCATGCCCATGGGCATACTCTATGTGTCGGCGGCGCTCAAAGCATCGGGAAAGGCCCGCGTGCTCACCCTCAACCTCAACCACCGCGACAAGGACTACGAGCCTCTCCTGGCCGACATCATCGCCCGCGAGAAGGTCGACATCGTGGGCTGCGGAGGCATATCGGGCCAGTATATCGAGATTCGTCCGCTCTTCGAGGCCGTGCGCCGCGTGGCTCCGCACGTCAAAATCATCGCCGGCGGAGGCATGATCACCGCCGACGCCGAAGTGGCAATGGACGCCTTCGGGCCATTGGTCGACTACGGCGTGATAGGCGAGGGCGAAATCACCGTGCCCGAGCTCGTCGAGGCCATAGCCAACGGCGGCGACCTCACAGCAATTCCGGGCCTCATATATCGCAACGCCGAAGGACACCTCGTCAAGACCGAACGCCGCCGCGACATCGAAGACCTCGACTCGCTGCCATTGCCCGACTACCTCTCCTTCGACTACGACAAGTACCTGGCAACCAACGGCGAGCATGACGGCAACACCAAGTATTCGCCCGTAGCCGTAATAGGCGGACGCTCGTGCAAGTACGCCTGTACCTTCTGTTTCCATCCCTCGGGAAGCCGCTACCGCCAGCGCTCGCTCGACTCCATCTTCACCGAAATAGAGTTTCTGCTCAAACACTTCGACGTGAACTACGTGGCCCTGCGCGAAGAACTCTTTGCCAACGACGAGGAGCGCGTGCTGGAATTCTGCCGCCGCGTGGTAGCCTATCCCATAGTCTGGTCGATACAGCTGCGCGTCGACAGCGTGACGCAGACCATCGTCGACGCCCTGGCCGCCTCCAACTGCCGCTACATCTTCCTCGGCATCGAGAGCGCCGACAACCGCATCCTCCGCAGCATGCGCAAGCACATCACCATCGAGCAGGTTGAGCGCGCCCTCGACATGTGCATCGCCGCAGGCCTCGACACGCGCTCCACCATTATCCTCGGCGACGAGGAGGAGACCGAAGAATCCGTCGAGCGCACCCTCGGCTGGTGGCTCGAGCACAAGAAGCGCTCAGCCATCGACCTCGGCCTCATAATCGCCTTCCCCGGCTCGACGCTCTACCGCCATGCCGTGGCCTCGGGAAAGATTCCCGACCGCGAACGCTTCCTCGCCGAAGGCTGCCCGGTGGTGAACCTGTCGAAGCACCTCACCTCCAAGCAATTCCGCGAGGTAGCCGACCGCATCACGCGCTACAGCGGCATACAGTTCAACATCACCGACTACGAAAGCCGAAATGCTTAACGTACTGCTCGCCAGCACCCTGCCCAACGCCTTCCATCGCGCTCTCGCCGAGCGCACCGACATTGCCCTGCACGTCTACGACTTCGCCGCGACCGACTTTCCCTCCAAAGCGGCCTTCCTCGCCGACGTCACCGACCTGACGGACAAGGAAAACTTCGACCTCCTCATCACCTACCGCTGTCCCTACCTCATCCCGGCCGACGTCCGCTCGCGCTTCGGGCGCTGCGTCAACGTCCATCCCCTGCCCTTGCCCGACTTTGCCGGCGCCAATCCCTGGCCGCGCTTCCTCGCCTCGGGCCTCACCCGTGCCGAGGCAGTGGCCCACGAACTCACCGACAGCCCCGACGCCGGCCCCGTGATAGCCCGCATCCCATACACCGTAACATCACCCGCCACCGCGCGCCAAACTGCCGACGCCGCTACCCCCGCCCTCATTCCGAACATATTGCCCGTGCCATGCGTTATATAAATAAATCTTAATGGCAGAATTATGAAAAGCAAATTACTGATGGCAGCGGCCGTGTGCGCCATGGTGGGCCTCACCGCCTGCAACAGCCGCGATTCCAAACTTGCCGGCGAACTCGCGGGCACATGGAAAGGCAACACCACTGAAATGATGAAGGGCAAGAAAGACAAACCCGACAACGACAATATGCGCCGGGGCGACGAGCACGCCGGGGCACAGCGCGGAGACGGCGGCGAAATGACATGCACTCCCACCCTCACATTTGTAAGAACCGACGGCACCAACGGCGGCACTCTCACCCTCTCGGGCGATTATACCGTGTCGAAGGGCGTTGAATCGGTGGCAACCGCAACTCCCGTCAAGGCAACCGTCAACGGAACCATCAGCGCCACGGGCACATGGATGGTGAAGGACGGCGATGAAATCGTTGTCGCTCTCGACCCCACGAAAACTGTGATTGACGTCGACACCACATCGCTTTCGCTCTCATATGCCCGCATTACCGACGCTCCGCAGGATTCGCTCGTGGCGCTCAAAGACAAGATTGCCGACAGTGTAGCCGGTGTTGTCAAACCCATGATAGCCGCAAAAGTACAGAAAGTGCATAAATTCGACGACGTAAAAATCACCGGCAACACCATGACCCTCGACGCCGGCCACAACAAGCTCACATTCACCAAACAATAACATCCCTACCCCAACCCAACTCACAGAGGGTGCCCCACGGCACCCTCTTCTTATTTCCACATCATCAGGATGCTGCCGGCGCAGATAAGGAGGCCGCCGGCTATGACTTTGGGCGAGACGGGCTCCTTCAAGAGGATGAAGGCAAGAATGATGGTGAGCACCACGCTGAGCTTGTCGACGGGAGCCACACGCGATACGTCGCCGAGCTGGATGGCCTTGAAATAAAAGAGCCACGACAGTCCCGTCGACAGGCCCGACAGTATCAAAAACACCCAGGTATAGCGCGGCACGGCCTTGACCTCCGACAAATGCCCCGACGCAAGGACGATGCCCCAGGTGAGGAGCAGTATTACGGTGGTGCGTATGGCGGTGGCAAGATTTGAGTCGACATCCTTAACGCCGACCTTGGCACAGATGGCCGTAAGGGCGGCGAAAAGAGCCGAAAGAAGCGCATATAATTTCCACATTTCTGCAAATACCTCCGATTGGTTTATAAAATAGATAACGGAGCCGAATCAAAAAGGGTATGTGCAGACTGTTAACTTTTTGCTAAATCAGTTGA
>CABRZA010000054.1 GCA_902475285.1 uncultured Porphyromonadaceae bacterium | reverse complement strand
GGGGAAGAAAAATTTGCATGGGGGAGTTTTATTTTGTACTTTTGCATTGATTTATAATGAATATGACGCCCGTTTTTGAATGGTTATCGTCGGGTGTGGAGCGCCCGGCGCTTGATTATCAACAACTTGAGCAGTGGATTGTCCAAGTTGCGCATTGCTACAACCGCACACCGCGCTCGGTGACGTATATATTCTGCGATGATGCCAAGATTCTCGAAGTGAACGAGCAATATCTTGACCACCATTATTTTACCGACATCATTACTTTCGATTATTGCCTGGGCTCGCTCCTGAGGGGCGACATCTTTCTGTCGCTCGACACGGTGGCGTCGAACGCCGAGGCTCTCGGCCAGAATCCCCGTCGCGAGCTCCTGCGCGTCATAATCCACGGCATCCTCCACCTCTGCGGCATCAACGACAAGGGGCCCGGCGAGAGGGAGATAATGGAAGCTGCCGAAGACCGAGCGCTGGCATTGCTGCCCGATATCGATGCAGTATTTGTCGGCAATTGATTTTCATCAACTTAACTACAATTAACGTTTGGACTATGCGTTTTGATTTCGATGTCATCGTTGTAGGAGCCGGCCATGCCGGATGCGAGGCCGCACACGCCGCGGCACGCATAGGCGCACGCACGCTTCTGATTACCATCGACCTCAACAAAATAGCGCAGATGAGCTGCAATCCCGCCATCGGCGGCATAGCCAAGGGTCAGATAGTGCGCGAAATCGACGCCTTGGGCGGATGCACCGGCATCGTGACCGACCGCACGTCGATACAGTTCAGAATGTTGAACCGCAGCAAGGGCCCCGCCATGTGGAGCCCGCGCGCGCAAGCCGACCGCAACAAGTTCTCCGCCCTCTGGCGCGAGACGCTCGAACAGACACCCGGTCTCTCGATGTGGCAGGGCAACGTGGAGCGCCTCGTATTCGACGACGACGGGCGCCTCGCCGGCGTGGCCACACACGAAGGCGCCACCTTCAGCACACGCCGCGTGGTGCTTACCAACGGCACATTCCTAAACGGCCTCATGCATATCGGGCGCGTACAGTTCGAAGGCGGACGCATAAGCGAACCCGCCTCGCACGGCCTCAGCGACCAGCTCCGCGACCTCGGCTTCGAAGTGGGCCGCATGAAGACCGGCACACCCATGCGCCTCGACGGCCGCACTATCGACTTCGACCGCGCCACCATACAGTGGGGCGACACCGACGGCCGCCATTTCTCCTTCCTCCCCGACGTACACAGCACCCTCGCGCAGCGCCCTTGCTACACCGTGTACACCAACCCGGAAACCTGCGAAGTGCTTCGCCGCGGCCTGCCCGACTCGCCGCTCTACAACGGACAGATTCAAAGCATCGGGCCGCGCTACTGCCCGTCGATAGAAACGAAAATCGTGACCTTCGCCGACAAGACCGAGCACCAGCTCTTCCTCGAACCCGAAGGCGAGACCACGACCGAATATTACGTCAACGGCTTCTCCTCGTCGATGCCCATGGACATCCAGATCGAGGCCGTGGCAACCATTCCCGCGCTCGCCAACGCGCAGCTCCTGCGCGCGGGCTACGCCATCGAATACGACTTCTTCGACCCCAGATGCCTGCGGCACACGCTGGAAACACGTCTCGTGCCCGGCCTCTACTTCGCCGGCCAAATCAACGGCACCACGGGCTATGAGGAAGCCGCCGGACAGGGCCTCGTGGCCGGTGCCAACGCCGCTCTCGCCGCCCTCGGGCGACAGCAGTTCACTCTCTCCCGCGACCAGGCATATATAGGTGTTCTCATCGACGACCTCGTGACCAAAGGCGTCGACGAGCCCTACCGCATGTTCACCTCCCGCGCCGAATACCGAATACTCCTGCGCCAGGACGACGCCGACATGCGCCTCACGCCCCTGGGCCACAGCATAGGCCTTGCCACCGACGAGCGCTACCGCCTCATGGAGGAAAAACGCCTCTGGCGCGACCGCCTCATAGAGCTCGCCGACCGCCTTACGGTGCATCCCGCCGAGGTTGAAGGTCTTCTCGACGACGCCGGCACGGCCCCGCTGCGTCAGGGACTCAAGCTCGCCGACCTCATAAAGCGCCCGCAGCTCACCGTGGCCATGCTCGCGCCACATGTGGCGCCTTTGCAGCGCCTCCTCGACGAGATGCCCTCCGACCGCCGCGACGAGATAACGGAAGCTGCCGAAATACTCATAAAGTACAGCGGCTACATAGCCCGCGAACGCATGATAGCCGACAAGCTCGGTCGCCTCGAAAAAGTGCGGCTCCCGGCCGACACCGACTATGCCTCCATCACGGCAATATCCACCGAAGGCCGCCAGAAGCTCGAGCGCCATCGCCCCGAAACCGTCGGCGAGGCCTCGAGAATTCCAGGCATCTCGCCCAACGACATCAACGTGCTTCTTCTTCTGATGAACCGTTGACCCGGCAAAAACATAAGACACAAAATTGTTCCACGTGGAACAATTGAACTCCAAAATAAGAATTATCAATAAGTTATAAACACTGCTATGGAATACATCAAATCAAAAATCAGGGACGTGCAGGACTTCCCCACTCCGGGCGTTCTGTTCAAGGACCTCACCACAGCATTCAAGGACCCTCGCGCACTGCACATCATAGGCTGGGACCTCTCGCAGCTCTACCGCGACAAAGGCGTGACCAAAGTCGTGGGTATCGAAAGCCGCGGCTTCATCGGCGGCTCCATCCTCGCCTTCGAACTCGGCGCCGGCTTCGTGCCCTGCCGTAAGCCCGGCAAACTGCCCGCCGACGTAATCCGCATGGAATATGCCAAGGAATACGGCACCGACACCATCGAAATACACCGCGACGCTATCGGCCCCGACGATATCGTGGTGCTCCACGACGACGTCCTCGCTACCGGCGGCACAATGGCTGCCGCCTACGCCCTGGTGAAGAGCCTCAACCCCAAGAAAATCTACATCAACTTCATCATCGAGCTTTCGGCGCTCAACGGCCGCGCAGCCCTTCCCGCCGACGCCGAGGTGACTTCACTGATTGTTTATTGACACTCCCCGACAAACAATTCCTCACTATATGGCAACCAAACCCTTCCACTACCAGGAGATGTTCCCCCTCGGCCCCGACACAACCGAGTACTATCATCTCACATCCGACTACGTCCATGTCGAGAACTGGGGCGGTCACGAATTCCTCGTGGTCGACCCTGAGGCCCTCACCGTGCTCACACGCCAGGCCACGCACGACAACGCCTTCATGCTCCGCCGCGAGCACAACGCCATGGTGGCACGCATCCTCTCCGACCCCGAAGCCAGCGAGAACGACAAATTCGTGGCCCTCACCATGCTCCGCAATGCCGAAGTGGCAGCCAAAGGCGAACTTCCCTTCTGCCAGGACACCGGCACAGCCATCGTGCACGCCACCAAGGGTCAGAATGTATACACCGGCTGCAACGACGAAGAGAAAATATCTCACGGCGTATACCTCACCTACACCACCGACAATCTGCGTTACAGCCAGAACGCCCCCCTGACAATGTACGAGGAAGTCAACACCGGCTGCAACCTTCCGGCACAAATCGACATCCACGCCGGCGAAGGCGACGAATACCACTTCCTCTTCGTAGCAAAAGGCGGCGGCTCGGCCAACAAGACATACCTCTATCAGGAAACAAAAGCCACCATCAACCCCGATAAGCTCGTGCCCTTCCTCATCGAGAAAATGCGCAGCCTCGGCACGGCGGCATGTCCTCCCTACCACATCGCATTCGTTATCGGCGGAACATCGGCCGAAAAGAACCTCGAAGTGGTAAAGAAAGCCTCCGTAAAATATCTCGACAGCCTGCCTACCCACGGCAATGAATACGGCCATGCCTTCCGCGACGTAGAGCTCGAAGCAGAACTCAAAAAAGCCGCCGAAGAACTGGGCCTCGGCGCACAGTTCGGCGGCAAATACTTCGCCCACGACATCCGCGTGATCCGTCTGCCGCGCCACGGCGCCTCCTGCCCCATAGGCATGGGCGTGAGCTGCTCGGCCGACCGCAACGTTAAGGCAAAAATCAACCGCGAGGGCCTGTGGATAGAGCGCCTCGACAGCAACCCCGGCGAACTCATCCCCGAAAGCTACCGCAAGGCCGGCGAGGGCGACGTGGTGCAAATCGACCTCAACCGACCCATGGCCGAAGTACTTGCCGAACTCTCGAAGTACCCCGTATCGACGCGCCTATCGCTGCGCGGCACCATCATCGTAGGCCGCGACATAGCCCACGCAAAAATCAAGGAACGCCTCGACCGCGGCGAGCCCATGCCACAGTACCTCAAAGACCATCCCATCTATTATGCCGGCCCCGCCAAGACTCCCAAAGGCATGGCATCGGGCTCCTTCGGCCCCACGACGGCCGGTCGTATGGACAGCTACGTCGACCAATTCCAGAGCGCCGGCGGCTCGATGATCATGATCGCCAAGGGCAACCGCTCGCAGGTTGTGACCGACTCTTGCCATAAGCACGGCGGCTTCTACCTCGGCTCCATCGGCGGTCCGGCTGCCGTTCTCGCCAAGAACTCCATCAAGAGCGTCGAGTGCCTCGAATATCCCGAGCTCGGCATGGAGGCCATCTGGAAAATCGAAGTCGAGGACTTCCCCGCCTTCATCCTCGTCGACGACAAGGGCAACGACTTCTTCACCGAAATCCGCAAGAAGTGCGAAGGCTGCCCCGTCGCTCCTAAAAAATAAGACAAACACACCCTGACACACCACGGCCACTGGAACTCTCACTCCGGTGGCCGTTTTTCTGTCGAAAATACCGAACGAATACCCGACTACCTTCAGAATTTTAAAACCTCAGCGCGCAACGTTTTAAATATTATCACCATATAAACCTTGACATCAACTACTTAGATTTACAAAACCAATATTTCCCTGCCTAAAACAAATAGTCGCATTACGCCCGCAATAAGCCTTCCGCGCCAAAAGCGCCCGCACTCCCCTACCCGACCGCGAAAATTAAGCATAAAAATTACTCACCCACAAATCCACTATCTTCAAGCAAGCAAAAACCAAGCGAGAACTATTTGTTCACACATAATCGGATTTGAATTATTTTGACTATATTTGCCAAAATTTATTCCTGTAAGCTATGAGATTTTTGCTCCTCTTTGCTATTGCCCTCATGACGACCGTCGGGGCCGTGGCAAAAACGAATGTCGAGAAAGAAATGCTCGATACTTTCGTGAAATATACAGCCATCAACAGCCAGTCGCACGACGACAGCCTCTACACTGCCGGCGAGTACCGCATGGCTCTCGCCATCAAGGCCGACGCCGATGCCATCGTGGCCGAGTCCGGCGCCAAGGGCGTCGACGTGGTCATGAGCCCCGAGTGCTATGTGTATGTCGACATCCCCTCAAACATCAAAGGCTCCTGCCCCTCGCTGGGCATAAGCTGCCATCTCGACGTGACGCCCGAGATTAAAAGCGGCGAAATACACCCCGTGGTAGACACCCGCGACGGACACACCATAGTGCGCACCGACGGAACCACCCTCCTGGGCGCCGACGACAAGTGCGGCTGTACCATAGCCATGCAGCTCGTCCGCACCCTCCTGCGCGACAAGAAGATAAAGCACGGCCGCGTCGTCGTGGCCTTCTGCCCCCGAGAGGACGTGGGCCATTCGGCCGACAATATCGACCCCGACATCTTCTCGCCCGACATACTCTTCGACCTCGACGGCGAAGAGGGCAAAGAGGTGACGATAAGCAACTTCACCGCCCGCACTTTCGACGTGCGCTTCATAGGCAAGGAAGCCCATCCGGGCTATGCCAAGGCTCAGAAATACGGCGACGCCGTGGCCGCCGCTGCCGAGTTCGTAGCCTTCATTCCGGCCGAATACCGCCCCGAGAACACCGAGGGCGAGGAAGGATACATCCACCCCTGGAGTTTCAAGCAGAAGGGCGTCGAAATGGACGTGACCGTCCTCACACGCGTCCGCTATTTCGACAAGAAGCAGGGCGAGCTTTTCGACAAAATCCTCGCCGACGCCATGGCGCAGGTGGCCCGCAAGTTCCCCAACGTCAAGGCCGAAGTAATCAGTTCGCAGATGCAGTACGAGAACGTGGCCTACACCCTTTATCCCGGCATCAAGGATGTGGTGGCCAAAGCCGCCGCAACCACGGGCAAGGAGATAGAGTTCAAGTCGGCACGCGGCGGAACTACGGCCGCAATGATGGCCGCAAAAGGCCAGAACGGCGGCCTGTGCCTCTTCACCGGCCAGCACGAAATCCACTCCACGCGCGAGTGGGCCGACCTCACCGAGATGACCGAAGCCTACGACCTCATGCTCCAAATCATCAAGGACATCCCGAAAATGAATTAACTGCCTCAACTCTTATCTCTCCCTGTTAAAGATATTTAGCATATTTCCCGGGGAAACTTCTTTGAGGTTTGCCCGGGAATTTGTTTATATTTGCGTATTTATTTATGAGAATATGAAAAAGTTTGTCACAGCCGCATTGGCTATATTTGTTACTTTGGTGTGTATGAGTAAATTGACAGATAAACCCGACTTCGCGTATCCCAAGCAGGTGGCCGATGCCGCCACCGAGGAATTGCGCGGCGATATAAGCGGTGCCGAACGCCTGCGCCTCGTGGGCGAACTGGTGAAGGCCCGTGTCGAAATCGAACCCGACTCCATGTCGGTGATGCCCGCGCTGATACAGGCCGAGGCGCAGCGACCTGGACTTTCGAAAGCCGACCGCGCCATGATGCTCACCTACGAAGCCGACGTCGTTGCCGCTATTTATAATGCCAACGGCTGGAAATACGACTCCGTCGAGCAACCCCTCGAACCTCTCCCCGCCGATTGCGCCCTATGGAGCTTCGCGCAATACGAATACCGCGTCCGCACGCTTTTCCAGGAAGCGATGGCCTGTGCCGACGCCGATAACGTCGCCCTGCGGAACTACGACGGGGCCGTCGACGTCACGGGCGCCATCCCCGCGAAATTCGTCGAAGATATTTCGACCTATGTGGCCGCCAAGGCCGTGGCCACATTCCGCCAATTCCGCAACAGCCATGCCCTCACCGACGTGGCCGACAGCATAATGAACGCCCGCGCCGACGCCGCAGTTCCGGGCAGCAACGCATGGTATTTTTGGAAGTGCATGCGCCTCGACCAGCGCCGCAGCTCGTTTGCCGACTATGAGAAACTCTACGAGGCATATCCCGACAGCCTCGGCGCCCGTCTGCCCCTCTGCCGCATGACAAGCGACAACCGCAACTTCGACATCGGCGACATCGACAACGAGGCCGACCTCCTGGCTGTGAAGGCCCGCATCGACAAAATCACCGCAGCTCTTGAAGCGAGTCTGCGGCAGTACCCCGACGTCTACGGCAAGGAATTCCAAAACGTCCTGACGCAACTCTCCAAGCCAAAAGTACAGATTATAGCCGGCACGCTGTGCGCCCCCGGCAAACCGACGGAAGTAAAGGTGCTGGCAATCAACGCACCCAAGATAGAACTCGCCGCTTTCCGTCGACTCATCGAGGGCGACGACCTCCCTGCAACCAAACTCTTCGCCAACTCAAAACCCGCCGCCTCACTTACCCTCGTACCCGATTCGGCGGCATACTTCGCCACACGCAGCCTCACCCTCGATGCCGGAGAATACCTCGTGGCAGCCCGTTGCGGAAAATTCTCATCGTCGTCGCAGCGCATCACCTGCGCGCCCTTCATACCCATGCTCGTCACCGGCAACCCCAATGTGGGCGTCATTGCCATGGACATGACCACCGGCGCTCCCGTGCGCGGCGTCCAAATCGACGAGTCGAAGCGTGACCGCGTGACATACCTCACCGCAACCGATGCGGCAGGCTTCGGCCAGTTCGCGGCCCGCAACAACGACAATTGGTATCAGAATTACCTCATTTTCTCCTACCGGGGCCAAAGCTACCGCTTCGACGGTATGAGCCGCCCGGCATATTTCACGCAGACCGAGGAGACCGTCGCACGCATCAACATCCTCACCGACCGCAACCTCTACCACCCAGGCGACACCGTGCGATGGGCCGTGTGCGTGGCGCGCCAAAAAGCCGGCAGCAAGGAACTCCGCGTGGCCGCCAACCAAAGTCTGGACGTGATGCTCTTCGACGCCAACTACAAGGAATGCGGCAAGGTGAAGGTCACCACCGACGGCCACGGACGCGCCACGGGCGAGTTCGCCATTCCTACCGACCTCCTCTCGGGCAGCTGGATACTCCGCGCCGACATCAACGGAGAGCATTACACCTCCGCCTCACGCGCAATCACCGTGTCCGACTTCAAGATGCCCACATTCACCGTCGAGATGACGGGCCTTGAACGCGACTACGACGGCAACGGCGGCGTACGCCTCACGGGAAAGGCCCGCACCTATTCAGGTATGCCGGTAATAGGCGCCAAGGTAACGGCCAAAATTACAGGCCACACAGGCTGGTGGCGCTACGGTGCGTCGGCCGAGGTGTGCCGCCTCGACAGCGTCACCGGCACTACGGGCGAGTTCACTCTCGACATCCCGGGCAAAGACCTCGCCGGCAAGGTACTCGCCAACCTGCCCATGACATTCTTCGACGCGCAGATTACCGTAACCTCTCCCGCCGGAGAGGCCGTCGACGCCGCGCGATGCTTCAGCACAGGCAAGCCCTGCATGCTCTCGGCCAAGGCTGCGGCCACAACCGTCGACACCGACCGCGGCGCCGACATCACCCTCGAAGCACGCAACGCCGACAACGACATCGTGCCCATCGAACTGCACTGGCAGCTGCGACGCTGCGACGCCGACAGCACCCTCGCCCTCTCAGGCACGGCTGTGTCGGGCAAGGCATTCCGTCCCGAAGTATCCTCTCTCGAAGCAGGGGCCTACACCCTATCCGTCAGCCCTGCCGACGCGGCACAGGCCGATGCCGTGCCCGACGCCCTCACACTCGTTCTCTACAACGAGCGCCTCGGCCTCGTACCCGACACCGGCACGGCGCTGTTCCTCCCCTCCCCCACCGTAAAAATCACCGACGGCAGCGGAGAGCTCCTCGTGGGCACTACCGCGCCGGAGGCATACGTCTACATCGTGCGCAGCCGCGAAGGAAGTCTCGGCACCACCGAAGTGCGCCGCATAGCCAAGGGCTTCACGCGCCTCGACGTCAAGGGCCTCGACGCCGAAACTCAACTCAAACTCATCAGCTGCCGCGACTGCCGCACCGAGGTGCACTCCATCAACGTCCGTCAGGCCCCGAAAGAACAGCCCGTGATGCAGGCGTCGAGTTTCCGCGACCGCCTCGTGCCGGGCGCACGCGAGACCTGGACCTTCCGCCTCGCCGAAGGCAAGGGCAAGCCCATGGCCGACGCCGCCGTGGTGGCTACGATGTACAACGCGGCCCTCGACGCCCTCGACTCCTCCGATTTCGCCACGTTCCTCCGCCCGTACATCCGCCGCTGGTACATAGGCACGGAAAGCCCCGCCTTCTATATGCAGCAGTTCGGCATATCGCCCGGCAATCTTTCATATATTCCTCCCGTCGGCATCCCGAGCTTCCGCTACATGCCCCGGGCGCAGAGAATGATGTATATGATGAGCGCGGCCCGTTCGCTGCGCGTCAGGGGCACGGGTGCGACAAATAAGGCCATGGCCGACATGGCGGAGGACGTCGAGGAAGAAATGTCGCTCGACGCCGCAGCACCCATGGCCGGCGCGGCAATTCCCGAGACTGGGGAAGAAATGGCCGACGAGGCCAAGGTCGACGTCGACGGTGCAGACCCTGCCGACGCCGCCGACAACTTCAAATACCGCCCCTCCGAAGTCCTCCAGGCCTTCTGGCAGCCGCGCCTCCTCACCGACGCCGAAGGCAATGTCGACATCGTCTTCGACGTCCCCGAGGCCAACACCACATGGCATTTCCGTGCCTACGGCTGGGACAGCGACATGCAGCAGGCCGCCTACGACGCCATGATCGAGGCCAACAAGCCCGTAATGGTATCGCCTACCCTGCCCCGTTTCCTCCGACAGGGCGACAAGGCGACCGTAATAGCTACCGTCTACAACAACACCGACAGTACCGCCACCGTGCGCGTCACCGGCGAGACCTTCGACCCCGTCACCGGTAAAGTGACGGCCACTGCCGAAACAACCCTTACCCTCGACGCCATGACCTCGGGCCAGGCCAAGCTCGACGTCGCCGCCCCCACCGACGCCGCATCGCTGGGCTACCGCGTGCGCGCCGTCGCCGGCAATTTCAACGACGGCGAGCAGGCACTCATTCCCGTTCTCGAAGCCACCACGACGGTAATCGAGAGCGAGGAGTTCTACCTCAACCCCGACGCCACCGAGCCCTTCGAGCTAACCTACAAGAACAAGGGCGACGCCACCGTAACGCTCCAGTACTGCCAGAACCCCGTGTGGACCGTCGTGAAGGCCATGCGCGGCATCTACGGCACCGACATCAACTCCATGCCCGTGCTCACAAGCCGCCTCTTCTCGGCCCTCGCGGCAAAGAAAATCATCACCGACAATCCCGCCGTGGCCGATGCCATAAAGCAGTGGCGCGACAACCCCTCCGAGCAGGCACTCACAAGCATGCTCGAAAAGAACGCCGACCTCAAGCAACTCCTCCTCAACCAAACGCCGTGGGTACAGGCCGCCGAGAGCAACAGCCGCCGTATGGCCGCGCTCGCAGAGTGCCTCGACCCCGCCACCGTCGACGCATCGCTCGCCGCCACACGCGAGGCCATGGCCAAGCTCAGGTGCGAGGGCGGGGGATACCGTTGGACGTCGTGGAGCACCGAACCCTCCGCATGGTGCACCGAATCCTACCTCCTCACCATGGGCATAGCGCGCCTCGCAGGCCTCGCCCCCGAGCCGGCATTGCAGGCCGATTTCGACTTCCTCCAAACGGAAGTGGCCAAAGCCGTGGCCAAGCAACCCGACTACACCGACTTCTATTTAACCCTCGTCAAGGCCCTTCTCCCCGAGCTTCAAACCACGGCCACAACGCGCGAAGTCTTCAAGCGCACCATAGCCGGCATCAAGAAGGGCTGGAAAGAGCAGGGCACAGCCCTCAAAGCGCAGTCGGTGCTCGTGCTCAAAGGCTTCGGCGAAGACCGCAAGGCAGCCGAAATCATGGCCTCGATACGCGAGTTCGCCGTCGAGCGCCCCGGCATGGGCATATGCTTCCCCTCGGTCGACGACATCCGCAGCTACGCCGACATCATCCAGGCCTATAAAGCCACCGGCGCCTCCGCCAAGGAGCTCGACGGCCTCCGTCAGTGGATTATCGTCCGGGCTCAGGCAATCGACAACCTCGGCGCATACAACCCCGACTATGTCACCGCATCGGTGCTCCTCACCGGCAGCGCCTGGACCTCCGTACCCGTCGACAACGCCGTGACACTCAACGGCTCGCCCCTCGCCATTGCCCGCGAGGAAAGCGCCACGGGCTACTTCGCGCAAAAACTCGCCCTCGCCCCGGGCAAGAACGTAATCACCGTGCGCCCCAACGGACAGACGCCCTCCTACGGCTCCATCGTCACCGTAGGCCGCCAGCCCCTCGAGTCGGTTGCAGCCAAGGCCGGTCGCGACATCAAGGTGACGCGCCGCATGCTCGTGCTCCGCGACGGCAAGTGGGTCGAGACCTCCGACATGCGCCTCGGCGAACGCGTGCAGGTGCAGCTCACCCTCGAAGTGAAGCGCGACATGAAATATGTCAGCATCATCGACGAGCGCGCCGCAGCACTCGAGCCCGTCGACCAGCTCCCCGGCTACGACTGGAACGGCGGCCTCGCCTTCTACCGCGAGAGCGGCAACACCGCCACACGCTTCTTCATAGGCTTCCTCAACGCAGGCAGCTATCGCCTGAGCTACGACGCCACCGCACAGGTCACCGGCTCCTTCATGGGCGGCATATGCACCGTCCAGAGCCAGTACGCCCCCGAGCTCACCGCCCACAGCGCCGCCCACCGCATCACTGTAAAGTAGTAACTGGCATGGCCTGAGGCCGTGCAAAGAGCCGCATGGCGGCGACATTATTGTAGGCACGGGCGCAAGCCCGTGTTCAGGCCAAATCTTCCACGCAAGCCGCGTAGCGGCGGCACTTTGTTCGGCGTGAGAACCTATGGTATAGCTGAGGTGTTATACCTTGGCATTGACAAAATGGCAGTCGATGACTGCCATTTTGCATATGGCCTGATATTTGCAATAAGATAGACAGAAAAAAACTCAAAAACCTATATACAATGAAACTCCGCCCATTGGCCGACCGCGTGCTCATCGCACCGGAGGCAGCAGAAGAAGTTACCGCATCGGGAATCATCATCCCCGACGCTTCGAAAGAAAAACCGCTCCGTGGCCGTGTCCTCGCAGTAGGCACCGGCACTAAGGATGAAGAAATGGTCCTCAAAGTCGACGACGTAGTCCTCTACGGTAAATACGCCGGCACCGAAGTCGACCTCGGCGACGGCGAAAAAGGCCTAATCATGCGCCAGAACGAAGTGCTCGCAGTGGTAGAAAAATAATAAGGGAATAATAAAAAACATACCGAAATGGCAAAAGAAATAAAATTCAATATCGAGGCACGCGACGAGCTCAAGAAGGGCGTCGACGCGCTTGCCGATGCAGTGAAAGTAACCCTCGGCCCCAAAGGCCGCAACGTCATTATCTCGCGTGAGTTCGGCGCCCCCCACATCACCAAGGACGGCGTAACAGTAGCCCGCGAGGTAGAGCTCGACGAACCCTTCCAGAACATGGGCGCACAGCTCGTCAAGGAAGTGGCATCGAAGACCGGCGACGACGCCGGCGACGGCACCACAACCGCCACCGTACTCGCCCAGGCCATCATCTCCGTCGGCCTCAAAAACGTAACCGCCGGCGCAAACCCCATGGACCTCAAGCGCGGTATCGACAAGGCCGTGGCTGCCGTAGTTGAGGAAATCCGCGCCATGAGCCAGGAAGTGGGCGACGACTTCAAGAAAATCGAAGACGTGGCACGCATATCGGCCAACAACGACGAGACCATCGGCCGACTCATCGCCGAAGCCATGGAGAAGGTTAAGAAAGAAGGCGTAATCACCGTCGACGAAGCAAAAGGCACCGAAACATCAATCGAAGTTGTCGAAGGCATGCAGTTCGACCGCGGCTACATCTCCCCCTACTTCATCACCGACACCGAAAAGATGGAGTGCGCCTACGACAACCCCCTCATCCTCCTCTACGACAAGAAAGTATCCAACCTCAAGGACATTCTCCCCATCCTCGAAGGCATAGCCCAGAACGGCCGTGCACTCATCATCATCGCCGAAGACGTCGAGCAGGAAGCCCTCGCAGGCCTCGTGGTCAACCGTCTCCGCGCCGGCCTCAAGGTTTGCGCCGTCAAGGCCCCCGGCTTCGGCGACCGCCGCAAGGAAATGCTCGAAGACATCGCCGTACTCACCGGCGCTACCGTAATCTCCGAAGAGAAAGGCATGCAGCTCAGCCAGGCCACAATGCAGGACCTCGGCCACGCCAACCGCGTGACCATCAGCAAGGATGCCACCACCATCGTAAACCGCGACAGCGACAAGGCCGCCATCGACGCCCGCGTGGCAATGATCAAGGCCCAGATTGCCCAGACCAAGAGCGACTACGACCGCGAGAAGCTCCAGGAGCGCCTCGCCAAGCTCGCCGGCGGTGTCGCCGTGCTCCACGTAGGCGCACCCTCCGAGGTTGAGATGAAAGAAAAGAAAGACCGCGTCGACGACGCCCTCAGCGCCACACGCGCTGCCGTAGCCGAAGGCATCGTCCCCGGCGGCGGCGTGGCATACATCCGCTGCCTCGACAAGCTCCAGGGCCTCAAAGGCGCAAACGACGACGAGCAGACAGGCATCGCCATCGTTGAGCGTGCCATCGAGGAACCCCTCCGCCAGATTGCAGCCAACGCCGGCGTAGAAGGTGCCGTCGTTGTTCAGAAAGTACGCGAAGGCAAAGGCGACTACGGCTACAACGCACGCACCGACACCTACGAGAACCTCATGGCCACCGGCGTAATCGACCCCGCCAAGGTTACCCGCGTAGCCCTCGAAAACGCCGCCTCCATCGCCGGCATGTTCCTCACCACCGAGTGCGTCATCGCCAAGAAAAAAGAAGACACCCCCGCAGCTCCAGCCCCCGGCATGGGAGGCATGGGCGGCATGATGTAATCCAAGCATCCCCACACAAAGCGCCCCACCCCGGGGCGCTTTTTTCATGCCCGTAGGCCAGATTCTGAAAATTATTCGTAACTTTGCAGCCGTCAAGCATTTCTTGCAATAATAATAACTCACCGCAGGCAATCACCTTCTGTTGCCTGTCCAATCCAATCTTATGATACAGTACCTTTTTTCGTTGAGCCCATGAGGCATCGCCATTGCCGCCGCAATAGCTCTCATCGTTGTTGTGGCCGTGATCTATCTCATTCTCAGAATATTCGTCGACGACGAAAAAGCCTCGGCATTTGCCTCGTATGTCCTGTTCGGCGGCGCCGGTATTCTCGGCGGCGCTTTTGCCGGGCTCTTTGTGGGCCTCATCACCGCCATATCGGCCAACAGCTTCGACGCCGGCTTCTACGCCACGATGGCCATCGGCTGCCTCGTTGGCTGCATAATGGCCTACCGCTCCAACAACTCCTTCTGAATGCCGTTTCCGCACTATTAAATAGTCACAAAAGCGCCTTCTTGGGCGCTTTTTTAGTATTCAGCCATCAAGAATTAAAAAGAAGCCCTACAAAAGCTGTCACAAAAAGAGAACACAAAATAGTTCCAATAAAGCATTTCCCCCAAACACCACCCGCTG